>CAZLPD010000052.1:0-2705 GCA_964561355.1 uncultured Gammaproteobacteria bacterium | reverse complement strand
GCCGGCAGCGAACTTTTACCCACAGCTAGTGAGATAGCTGTGCATATCCCACTAGGTCCACCCACCGGTGGCTACCAACTCCGCATCATCGGCTACCCCCAAGACGAAACCAACTCCCCAGACACCACCTCAATCCCAATCAACATCACAGACTAAAGAAAACCGGCTCATGCGAGCCGGTTTTCTTTCTCCCTCCAAGTACGGAGCTTTTTGTTTTTGTAGCTCCGAGGACTGTCTGAGCCAGGATTTCGTGCCGTTAAGGTCGTTACCGGTCTGCAGGCACAAATCCGTTGCCAAAGGCAGGCGAGTTCCGCAGGAGCTACAAAAACAAAAAGCTCCGTACGCCCTACTTTATTGGCGAATAGGCATCACAATATACTGAAACCCTTCCGCCTTCGCCGAGCTAATCACCACCGGACTAAACGCATCAATCATTTTAAGTGTCACCTGATCCGTTCCCATCGCTGCCAACCCGTCAGACACATACTTAAAGTTAAGCGTCACCTTATTCACTTCGCCTTCAAGCTGTCCCTTAAGCATCGTCGTATGCGCACCCGTCCCAGAGTCCGAAGAAGACACACTCAAAACCCCAGCATCCTTAATCTCAAACAAAATATCGTAGATCCCTTGGCGAGCAAACAAACTTGCCGCACGAATTGCCTTCGCTAACTCCACACGAGAAACCGTGAAGTTCGAACGAAACTGCTGTGGAATAAGCGGTCGATAATCAGGAAAAGATCCTTCGATTAAACGCGAAACCAATTCCACATTCCCGTAAGACAAAACTAACTGACTCTCCGTAATCGACCATTCCACCACTTCCGGCACACCGACATCATCCTTATACGCAGAAAGAATGCGCCCGATCTCTCCCAATGCACGAGCCGGAACAATACTCTTCGCCGTTTTTCCATTTCCACCAACCACGAGAGGAACAACGCGCTCAGACAATCGATACGAATCCGTCGCAGCCATGAGTAACGTATCCGGACGTCCCTCTCCATGAAACACACACGAGACACCCGAAAGCTCTGGACGAGATTCAGAGCTCGACACAGCAAACGCCACTTGTCCGATCGCTTGCTTCAAAACCTCGGCCTGAAAACGATAGGCGCCCTCGCGAGCCAATTTCGGGATTACCGGAAACTCAGACGCAGGCATCCCTTTAATCGTCGTGGTCTTATCGTCCGCTGTAATACGTAACCCCTCCTCCGTAAGCGCAAGCTCAACTTTTCCGGAAGACAGAAGCGAAACGTAATCCTGCAAAAGCTTAGCAGGTACCGTGTACTCGCCGGGTTGATCCACACGTCCTCTTACAACCGCCGAAACCGCCATCTCAAGATTTGTAGTGCTGAGCTTTAAGCTACCTTCCTCAACCTTCATAAGAACGTTCGCCAAGATCGGTAGGTTCGCGCTCTTTCCCGCAATGTGGCTTACGAGCGATAGTCCCTGAAGTAAGTTCTCCTGTGTACAAGCAAACATCATATGTAGATAGTCTAATCAGTTCCCTCATCCTGACCGACGGGCTCGTTCCCTTCAAGTCCGAGATATCCCCATAAGTTAGGTCTGTTAGAGAGAATTAGGTTTTTAGGAAGAGAAGAAGGGTAACAGTAATAAGGGGTGTGGAGATGTGTATAGGCGAGAAAAAGACCGTAGCTAAAGCAAGAAAGACCTCTTTTTATCCCACATGCTCTGTGCACGAGAGGTATATAAGTGTATGCGAAGTGGGGAAAAGAAAAAGGAGGCGGAAGCGAACCAGCTCCCAGCCCCCAACCCACCCACACCTTTCAATACCTTGTCCTCACCTAGGCGACGGTGTTGTAGAGTCGCTCGCGGATGAGGGTAAGATCCTGCTTAACCTGTGGATCATCCTGGACAAGCTGTGCAATCTTTCCGCAAGCATGCATCGCCGTTGTGTGGTCTCGTCCACCAAGATGGTCGCCAATCGTTGGGAAAGAGCACTTTGTCTCCTCGCGAAGAAGATACATCGCAATCTGTCGTGGTAAAGCAAAGCGCTGTTCACGGCTCTTGCCAAGCATTTGCTCCATAGAAATGTCGTAATGCGTGATAACGACCTCGATAAGCAAGCGCGGGCTCACCGTTCGTTTGGTGATCGTCGGCGTAAAACTCTGCAGAAGTGGCTGAACCGAAGCGCTGGTGGCCTGAATATTCTTAAACTGGTGATACGCAACGATCTTATTGAGCGCCCCCTCCAATTCGCGGATATTCGACTGAATAGCCCCAGCAATCGTGTGGAGAAGTTCGGTGGAAAGGGGATAGTTCTTCTCGCGAGCCTTGGTTTGTAAGATAGCAACGCGCGTTTCGAAGTCCGGTTTGGTGATATCCACCATCATGCCCCACTCAAAACGGGATTGAAGACGGCTTTCCAGGGTCTGAATGTCCTTCGGTGGTCGATCGGAAGCGATAACAATCTGCTTATTGTTCTGATGAAGGGTGTTGAACGTGTGAAAAAACTCCTCCTGGGTCCCTTCTTTTCCGGTTAAAAACTGAATATCATCAATAAGAAGAAGGTCAACGGTACGATAACGGTCCTTAAAATCGTTCACGGCACCACTCCGAAGAGCTTGGATGAATTCGTTGGTAAAACGTTCGCAAGTCACATAGCAAACCTTGGCGTCCGGAAAGTCCTGGGCGACATGATGCCCAATAGCCTGCAAAAGATGCGTCTTTCCCATCCCCGCGCC
>CAZLPD010000051.1:0-2726 GCA_964561355.1 uncultured Gammaproteobacteria bacterium | reverse complement strand
AGACAAACCGAGACTATTCGACGGTCACGCTCACCATCTTCACGTCTTCGTTTGGACGATCGCCTCGGCTAGGGACCTCCGCGATTTTGTGTGCAACGTCGAGACCGGACACAACTTTACCAAACACGGAGTAGTCTGGTGGCAGTGGGTAGTCGGCGACCATGATGAAGAATTGGGAACCGTTGGTGTCGCGACCGGCGTTAGCCATAGCGAGCCAGCCATCTTCGTAGACAGGGCCTTCGTAGGAGCGTCCTTGGATGGAGATCTTTTTGGTTGGCATGTTCTTGACCTCATCGTTCGCAAACTGGTAGCCAGGACCGCCTGTGCCTGTCCCACGTGGGTCGCCGCCTTGGATCATGAAGCCCGGAATCACGCGATGAAAGATTGTGCCGTCGTAGAAGTGGCGCTTCACGAGGTATACGAAGTTTGAGGCAGCATTTGGCCCCATCTCTTCGCTGATTTGCACAACGATGTCGCCGAGATTGGTTTTGATGCGGACTTTTTTGTTGACTTCAGCGGCAGGTAATACACCTGGAAACGCGAGGGGTTCTTGAGCGGGCATAGCAGAAGTGGATGAAGAAGTTGGTTGAGTTGATGTAGGAGCCGCGCTCGGAGCCGACGTGGTGGCGTACGTGTCAGCGGGAGGAGGCGTTGCGGGAGCCGTAGGTGTGTCTGCGGCGGCAGGTGGTGGGGTTGGTGGAGCTGCGGGGGCTGCAGGAGCCGCTGGAGCGTCCATGCAACCAGCACCGAGGAACACGAGGAGTGCCAACGCACTCAGAGAGAGAGCTTTTGATCGCATAGTTGTCCGATCGTATCACTTCTCCCATGGGAGCTCAACGTCGCGGTAGCCACACTCGAGAGCGGATGTGAGAAGACCTGGTGCTTTATATGTTTCTGGCAACTTTCTTAGGTCGAAGCGTTCGCGATCGATGGCGTTGCTGAGATCATCGCCACGCTCGTTGCGAATGCGGACTTGGTGCGGACGCGCTTCGAGTGGAAGCCACGACACCGAGACCATGATCGCCTGGCCAAGCTCGCGGCCGAGACATTCTCTTGCGATCGCTCGAGCGAGATGGGCGCCGGCGTTTAATGGGTGCGTGCTGTGGAGACCTACGCCTGAGGCGGCGCAGGGCAGGAGCGATCCGCCTTGATCGATGGATGCGGCTTGCGCGGAGGATCCCACACGATGGAAGAGACCTACGCGCGTTTCTTCGCCGGCTGGATTGATGCGGATGGGCGAAGGGATCTGTGCATCGGTAAGGAGGCGTTGGATCGTGCTACGTACTTCGGCGATGGGCTTTGCATCGGCGTGACCGACGTGGACAACCGTAACAAATTTTTGTTCCACGCGTTCGACGATGACTTCGTAGTCTGGATCAAGCCAGAACCAATCTTCGTCACCGATACGCTTCGCTTCGAGGAGGCGGGCGACTTTTCTCGCGAGCTCGACATGCGCTGGGACGCGCTCCTTTGTTTCGTTGGTTGCGTAGGCCGTGACAGAAGCGCCTTCGCGAGTACCGGATTCGCAAGCCCAGTTGGGCGCCATGGGTTCGAGGGCGATGAATGGCTCCGTATCTGAGGTGACGCCGCTTGCCCCAAGAACACGACGCACAATCGCTGAAACATCAAAATCCGCCGTGGAAGCGACCTCCCCGCCAACAAACAACGCTCCATGACCGCCCATCACGCGAATATGGAGACGCGCGGCCGGATCACGACGTTCGTATTCTTCTACAATCGCCGCCGCCACAAGATCACAGACCTGGTCTGGATGTCCTGGGCCGCGCACACGAGCAACAGGCATATGCCGGCCACCTTAGCGAGGGAGCCGATCGAGAGCAAGCGCGCTCTCCTATCCGTGAACCTGGCCTTTCGGACCGACTAATACCCCAAACCAGATCGTAAAAAATACCCAGAATAGAAAACCGAATATCACGATATGCAGCCACATTTCCATAAAGCTTCCGATATGGGCTTCGTCTGGATTGGTGGGGTTGTAGTAAATGGTGATGCGATCACCTACGTTACCGGAAGGTGGATTCGAGCGGACTTCGGCAACAGCTTCGTGTGACTTTCCATGCGCGTCGAGGAATTGCACGCGCTGTCCATCGGTTGATTTTCCGTTGATCTCGCGGCTTGGGATTGAATCAAATCCAACAATTGTTCCGTGCGTTCGCGTCGAAGAAACGATGATGCGCAGGTTTTTATACATGAACCACGATAGTAGGCCGAAGAAGACGAGCGCGGGGATGAAAAACATCCATGTGAACTCGCCTTGGATCTTTGGGAGATGCAACATATGTTTCAGTATAGCAAAAACACTCCGCTTTCGCAGAGTGTTTTTGTGATGGATTAAGCAAAACTAAGTTCAACTTACTTGGCTGCGCCACGTGAAGCCTCGCCTATTATCGGAGGGGAGCCTCGTAAAAATACTTCGTATTCACGAGGCACGTAAAAAGCCTTCGCTTGTGGCGAGGCTTTTTACGTGGTGGGCAGGCAAGGATTCGAACCTTGGAAGGCGCAAGGCCAGCAGATTTACAGTCTGCCCCGTTTGACCGCTTCGGTACCTACCCATGGAGCCGTTGACCGGGATTGAACCGGTGACCTCTTCCTTACCATGGAAGTGCTCTACCAGCTGAGCTACAACGGCACGTGTTATTTCAGACTTACCGCCCGTCATCCCGAGTGGAGTTGGACGGAAGGAGGGATCTGGTTCGATCGGACTG
>CAZLPD010000050.1:0-3032 GCA_964561355.1 uncultured Gammaproteobacteria bacterium | reverse complement strand
GCCGCCTTTAAAAACCCTACGAACATCGGATGTGGGCGGAATGGACGCGAAAGGTATTCTGGATGGAACTGGCTTGCCATGAAGAATGGATGATCACGAAGCTCAATCACTTCGACAAGAGACCCGTCCGGCGAAAGACCGCTCGGAATAAGACCTGCTCGCTCAAGATCCTCGCGATACTCAGGATTGCACTCGAAGCGATGACGATGACGCTCGACAACAACCTCTTTGCCGTACAACGCCCGAGCCTTAGATCCGGCACGAAGCACGCAGTCATACGACCCAAGACGCATCGTCCCGCCGTACGTCTTATTCTTCATGCGCTCAGTCTGCTCATTCATGAGATGAATGACGGGGTTCGCCGTTTTTGGGTTGATCTCCGTTGTGTTCGCATCCTTAAGACCTAACACATTGCGAGCAAACTCAACCGTTGCCAATTGCAACCCGTAGCACAATCCAAGATATGGAATCTTTTTCTCACGTGCGTAGCGGATCGCTAGCATCTTCCCTTCAATACCACGCGTACCAAATCCGCCAGGAACAAGAATCCCATCAAGTCCCTTTAAGACATCCGAAACCGTCTTTGGATTGAGTTCCAACTCTTCCGAATTAATCCAGGTAATCTCTGGTTTACGCTGCAAAGACCAGGCCGCATGCTTCACCGCCTCAAGCACAGAAAGATATGCATCCGTCAGCACAAAATCCCCCGTCGAAACGTATTTCCCAACAATCCCAATACGCACCGGCTTCGTGGAGGATTGAATGCGATCCCAAAGACCCTTCCAAGGCGCCAAATCAACCTTTTTCTTTTTCAGCTTCAGCTTTTTCACGATGCGGTCAGCAAGCCCTTCGCGCTCAAGATTGAGCGGCACTTCATAGATCGAAGAAACGTCCGGCGCACTAATTACATCCTCCGCCTGCACGCTGCAGTTGATCGCAATCTTCTCTTTACGAGGCGTATCAATCGCGTGCGAGGAACGACCGATGATAAAATCCGGCTGGATACCAGTCCCATTCAACGTCCGTACCGCATACTGCGTAGGCTTGCTCTTCATTTCCCCAAGCGTGCCCGGCACCGGAAGATAGCTCACAAGCCCAACTAAGACATCGCCCGGCGTTTCGCTCTTCATCATGCGCGCGGCCTCGAGATACAAGACGTTCTGATATTCTCCAACCGTTCCACCAATCTCGATGATGGTCACATCTGCATCATTCACCTTGGCGGCTGTTTTGATACGACCAATAATCTCAAGCGGCACATGCGGCACCACCTCAACCGTCTTCCCACCGTACCCAAGCGCACGCTCGCGCTCGATCACGGAAAGGTACACACGACCCGTCGTCATGTAGTTCACGCGCGTAATATCCTGGTCCAAAAACCGTTCGTAGTTCCCAATATCCTGGTCCGTTTCATCCCCGTCAGACGTCACGAACACTTCACCATGCTCCACAGGGTTCATGGTGCCTGCATCCACGTTGATATAGGGGTCGATCTTCACGGCCGTGACGGTAAGCCCACGAGCCTTTAAAAGCGCCCCGATCGAGGCAGAAGCAATTCCCTTGCCTACCCCCGACATAACCCCACCCGCGATAAACACGTAAGTGCGTCGTCGTTTCATATTTTTCGGATGATAGCACGTAGACCGCTTTTGCACAGCAAACCTGTCAAACGGGCGAGACCAATTTGACGAACAAGCCAAAATCACCCAAAGATACTTCTCGTCCCATAAACAGAAAGGAGGGACAATGGTCGATCTCGTGACCTGCTGGGAAGAGATCCTTCGCACACTCGCGAACGTCGAAGAAAATCGGGTCTTCCAACCACCGCTCATTATTCTGGCTCACGAGAAGACCCTCTCTTCTCCACCAGGACTAGGCACAAGACTCCGCCAACAAGCCATCGTAACAGCGATGATCGAGCAGGCGGATATACAAACCAAGCACTACTACTCCGGCCACCACATGCCGCTCGTGTGGGGCGTCCGGGTAGACGAAGGAAGGAATCTCGGACTCGTATTCATACAACTCGAGCTCAAGATCGAGACGAACGAAGGCCTAAGACAAGGACGTATTCGTCTCGTAGCGAGTAAACGACACGCTCGTGAAGGTTGGGCTCTAGAAACCCAGGGACAGCTCGAAGGTTGGCGAGGAGCTCAGAGAGTCCTCACCCCGTTCCTGTCCACGCTCCCAACCACTCAACACCGTGTCTACAACTTCATCCCAGCGGACAAGGTCGCCGATATCATCAACGAACTGGTTCGCGAAGCCGACCGTCTACACCGCATTGTGCACGAAGCACTCGAAGGATAAACCTCCACCCCACACGACGCTCTCGTGTGTTCTGCTTTATTTACCGTAACGACGCTGGCGATGCGCGTATTCCTCTAGTGCCCCTTCAAGATCCGCTTCTGAAAAATCCGGCCAATGCTTCTTGCACCAGTAGAGCTCGCTATAAGAAGCCTCCCACAATAAAAATCCGCTCAAACGCTCTTCACCCGACGCGCGAATGATGAGATCGGGGGCAGGCATTTCCGGCCAATACATCGCAGACGTGATCATCTCCTCAGTGACATCGTTTGCCGCGACACCCCTCTCCACCAATTGCTTACACGCATCCACAATCTCCGCACGTCCGCCGTAATTGATAGCAATAACAAGCGTCATCTTTGTATTATCTTTGGTGCGCTCCTCCGCCCGCTCAATCCCTTCGACGATCGACGAACGAAGCTTCTCGCGACGGCCAACCACCTTCAAACGAATCCCCTTTTGATGAAAATCCTCCAAATCATTGCGAAGCGCCCACTCCAACAAGTCCATGAGATACCCAACCTCATCTTCCGCTCGCTTCCAGTTCTCCGTCGAAAACGCCCAAATCGTCACCACCGGGATCTGACGAGCCAAACACCAATCCCCCAGTTTTTTCACGGTTTGATACCCCATCCGATGCCCTTCTAAGCTCGGCAACCCCCGCTCCTTCGCAAAACGACGGTTTCCGTCCATGATGAAGGCAAGATGCTGGAGAGGGGCCGTAG
>CAZLPD010000049.1:0-3121 GCA_964561355.1 uncultured Gammaproteobacteria bacterium | reverse complement strand
CAAGGTGGGCGTTGTATTCGGCCTCGGTCTTGTTCATCTCGCCGGTTTTCAGGCGGCCGAGCGCGTACTGCGGGCGCTGAGTTGTCAAGGATTCCTTGACCGCTGGTTTTGATACCGGCACCACACGACCAGACGCCGATACGCTCGACGCGCCGACATGCTGGCGGTACTGGGCCAGGTTCATGCGCTCTGTCATGAGCCGATCCGCAGTGTTTCGCCAAGGTTGCACGCCAGCAAAAACGACGCGTTGCGCTCGCCATACGCAACAAGACAGATCGGCGCCCCGCTATTGAATGGAGCGCGCATTCCTGTCACGTAGTGAAAATGTGGACGACCCCGCAGAAATAAGATCGCGCTGGCAACGCCCCAAACAGACTCGAAGAACATGCGCGTTTCGGTGCGCGCCGGGATCAACGCAATACCGTTGCCGTGCCACGCCAATTTGCGCATCCATGCTGCTGCGGCAGCGCCGAATGGCGGGTTCATCCAAACCCTGCCTTGCCACTCCTGCTTCAAGCCATCATCGTGAATGGTGAAGTGATGCTTCGCCGTCGGCCACGGCCTTACCACTGGAGCGCATGGGTCAAGATCAAACTCTCCCAAGCAAGCCAGAATTTGAGGCGGGGTAAGCCATTCGTCGCTTTTCATGCGGGCGCTCTGATGCCCGCTCAAGCTATGCGCTTTGCGGCTGGTAGAAGTGGGGCTCACTGCTCGTCATCCCAAAGCAGTTGCGCCGGATACTGTGTTTTCACTCAGTCCACCTTTCCGGGTTCATCCCCGGAATTCCCCCGGAGCAATCCCGCAATTCCGAGCGTTGCGTCCAGGTGCGCAGTGGCTCTAGCCTTCATCTCATCTGGCCCAAAAGCCACTGACAGCAGCACCGTTCGATGAAAGGCAGACAAATCCATGCCAACCATCTTTGCCTTGCGGTCCAGCGCATCTTTCGCGTCTTCCGGGATCGTGGTTTCCATGCGTTCGGTGTTCTTGCCGAACGTGGCGAGCCCAGCATCTTTTGCCGAGCGTGAAAACGCAATTCCTGTCATACCGTCACCTGAAAAGAAAACCCCGGCAGCAAGCGCGGGGAAGAGCCAGCCGCGAAGGAGGAGTGCACGCGGATGGATTGGGAAATTGGTGCTGGCGTGCCGCTCACAGTCGGCCAGCGCAACTGTGTTTTCACCCGTGCGCATGAAACGGAGGAGGATGCGCACAGCCACCGAGCAGCTTGGTGGAGGGGGATCATTCGTCGCGACCTTTCTTGTTGTCGCGCCATTCGAGGTAGGCTGCGTAGATCAGCAGGCCCAAGGCAAAGCCGATCAGCGTGCCGAGCCATGTCATCAGTTGGGCGGCCGGGCTCATGCGGCGGCTTTCTGCTCTGGCATGTCGGCAAACACGTCCGGCCTCACGGCCCGCAGATAGATTTCACGGGCTTGCGGGATATGGTTTTCAGCGATCCAGTTCGACACCGCTTGCGAAGAAATGCCGCCGCACAGCGTCGCCACTGCGGTAGCCCCTCCCAAGTCGGACACGATTTGCTGGACGGTTTTGGTCTGGGAATTGGTCGTTTCCATGCTGAATTGTAATCATACTTACGCACAGATTGCAAGCATGCTTACGCCCGAGCCCGTAACAATGCCCGACATGAATGAGACATACGGGGAGCGCGTCAAGCGACTGCGCGAGGCAAAGGACTTGAGCATCGCGGAGGCGGCGCGGGGCATCGGCGTGTCGCGGACCGCGTGGTTCTATGTTGAAAGCGGCCAGTCCAATCAATTCACCGGAGAGAACGCCATCAAGGCGGCCGAACTGCTGGGCGTCACCACGGAAGAGTTGGTGACCGGCCGCGCGGCAGGCCGTCGCGGCGGGCGAGTCATTGGCGCAAAAGACGCCTACGCCCCGGCGTCAGACCTGCCGGTTTCGGTACACCGCGCGGAAGACTCTGCCGGGCGTGTCGACATTCACCGCATACCGAAGCTGAATGTGGCGGGCGGCCAAGGGCGCGGCGCCCTGCTCCCGTCCGTCGAATATCAGTCGTCCGTCATAGAGGTGAGCGACGAATGGCTGCGCGCAAACTTGCCGGGCATCCGCATTTCCAATCTGCGCGCGATCACCGGGCTGGGCCCGAGCATGCACCCGACGTTTTCAGACGGCGACATCCTGTTCACCGACATCTCGGTCACCAGGCTTGTGCATGACCGCATCTTTGCCCTGTTTGACCGCGAGACCGGCGAGCTGTTCATTAAGCGGGTGACACGCTATCCGTTGGAAGAATGCTGGTCGATCACGTCCGATAACCCGCTGCACAACAACCCACCAATGGCGGACAAAGTTCCATTGGAAAAGATCGCCGCCAAGCTGGGCGTGGGTGGTTGTGTGGTCGGGAAATGGGCGTTTACGAAACTGTAGGCGAAGCTGCGGCGCCAATTCCGCAGCAACATGAAGGAGTCACACGATGAAACGGACACTTTTCGCAATGGCGGTTGCTGCGCTCGCTGTTTCTGCGCACGCATCAGACACCTACGTCAAGGGGTACATGAAAGCCGATGGCACCTACGTGCCGGGGCACTACAAAACCGAATCCAATTCAACCAAGCTGGACAACTATTCCACCAAGGGCAACGTCAACCCGTACACCGGCAAGACGGGAACCGTGGACCCGTACAAGCTGCCGGCGCCAACCTACACGCCCCCGCAGACACAGAAACCTGCAACCAGCTGCCTGCGCGATCTTGTGACTGGCAAATGCCTGTAGGCAAAGATGGTCAGCCCGGTATTGCGCACTGCGCGAGCATTGCTGGCCGCGGCGGCGGCCGGCAACCTGCTACAGATCATTGAGGGCTCGCTTGCTCCCGGCGCTTGCTTTCGTGCGGAGTGCGTGAACTGGTACAGGCTGTTTATCCACCTTGAAGTTATCGCCGTCACGCTTGCGCTCGCCGAATTGATTCGTCGGTGGGCCAACCACAGCGCAGCAAAGCGCGGGTTGCCGCTTGCTCTGAAGTGGTGGCACCTTTAGCCGGGACATTCACTGCCGAGCGCTAAAAAGCAAAGCCAATAGTGGCCGGGAACGCATCGGCGACTGATTGAACGCGGCCCGGTAGCGGCTCGCCGGTCTGTTCTGCGGCAA
>CAZLPD010000048.1:0-3909 GCA_964561355.1 uncultured Gammaproteobacteria bacterium | reverse complement strand
ATCGTGCCCGCCGATGGGAGAGCGCTCAAAAACCCCAACTTCCACAACGGCGGCCCTCCATATCACATGCTCGTCATCAAAGGCTATCTCGCCGATGGACGCTGGATCGTGAACGACCCAGGTACGCGCAAAGGAGCGGACTACATCTACGATCGCGATCTCCTATTTAACGCGATCCATGATTGGAATGGGGGAGACGTGCCGCATGGCGCCCCCGTCGTCATCATCATGCAGCCAAGGAAAAAATAACTATGCAAAACCGCTCTCCTCTCGCCGATACTCTTCTATTCGTGCTCATCGTACTCGCATGCGTCGGTGGTCTTTCGGCGATTTGGAAAGTGCGCTTCGCAAATCAGCTCGTGCCAGACATCCGACCTGTAGCAACAGAAAAGACAAAAGCTCCCGCAGCGGTCGCACCCCAACCTGCGACGCCTCAACCCACGAATCCTCGCATCGCGCCACCGGGCATGATGTGCGATGAGGAAAATGTTATTTGCGTCAGTAAACACTACGTAAACAGTCTCCTCGAAAACCCATTCTCCGTCACAGGAACCTTTGCGATGACGAGTAGCTCTCTCGAGTGGTCCGTCGAGTCAAAGCAAAACGCCGCTTTGGACAAAGGTTCATTCGCAGCAACCTCGTCGTTCACAATTCGTGGAGGCTTGCAAGACAACCGCATACCCACCTACGAAGGCGAAAAGATTGTGCATGCGACGAGCGGCGTCTTAGCGATCTACTGGCGTGATGGACAAGGGTTGCGTCAGAATGAGTTGCGAGTGCCGGTTCATTTTCCCGCAAAGATGGCACGCGCCTCTTATGTTCTTATTGGGTACAACCCGGATGACAAAGTATGTCACCCAGAAGAGAAGGGTCAGCAGCTCATGGACGAAACCTATGCAACAACAAAACCTGTCGAAACATCCCTGCGCACTATGCTTCGCGCACGAGAAGGCAAAGGAGGCATGAGAAACCCACTGCCAGATGGAACGCAGCTAAGGAGTCTCGAAGTAAAGAGTGGAGTGGCGAACGTGATACTCAACGTCCCAGAAGAGGTTGATGTAAACGAAAACTGCTTTCAGCAAGTAGTAGAATCCCAAGTAAAAAGCACGTTCAAACAGTTTCCTTCGATAAAGAGTGTTTCGGTAAAAATCTTAAACAGCGACAGACAAAAATAATATGTCTGATCTCTTGTTTGCGGGAGCCTACGCTGGAGGAGCAGCGGGTGCGATCCTAACCCTCCTCTCGCACATTGCCCCATGGTTCGGTGCAGGAAACTTCATTCACGATCTCGATGATCCGCAGATATTCGGCCGAGCCATCTCGCATCGTGAAGCGCATTTCCTTGGCATCCTCGTCCATCTCATCGCCTGTATCGCCTCAGGAATCCTCTTCGCGCTGGGAGTCGAGCGCGCCTGGTTCTCCGGTTTTCACGTCATCCCCATGCTTGGCTGGACGATGATCCTACTCCTCGCATCAAGCGTGATCGTAATGCCGCTCGAAGGCCACGGCTTCTTCGGTCGAAAACACGACGCCTGGTTTGTGGTTGATGTCTTCGTCACGAACCTGCTCTGGGGCGGCCTCTACCTTCTCCTCATTCGTCTCTGGACATGAAAACACACCCTCACTCCTGTCCGCGTCTGTGCATTGCCGCCGTCATTGGCGTCTTATTCGGGTTGAGTACGCTGGTGGTCGCGTGGAAGATGGTTGAAGCGCTTCCTCATCCATCCACGACGGTTCAAAGCACGAAGCAATCCACGTTCGTGCAAGGATCGGGATGGCATTTTCCCACGGCCTCTGTACAAGTCGCCGTCTCACCATCGCCAGCCACACTTCTCTTCGTCGGCGACATTATGCTCGACCGTAACGTTGCGACACGAAGTCAGGCAGCGCACGATCTCAGCTATCCCTTCAAGCGATTGCCGGCAGGCTGGTTCGACCAAGTCGATGCAGCGATCGCCAACCTCGAAGGCCCCGTCACCGATACACGTCGCCCTCCAGAAAAAACCATCGACTTCCAATTCAATCCAGCGGTGATTGATGTGCTAAAAAAACAGGGGATCGATGCCTTTTCGCAAGCCAATAATCACACGCTCGATCAAGGTCGCATCGGTGCCGACGACTCGCGTGCACGCCTTAAGGCCGCTGACTTCCTCGTCTTCGGCGACGAGGTGAATGATGATGACATCGCCCTCGCGACAACGACGATTCGCGGTCAGCGCTTCGCCTTCGTCGGTTTCAATACCACGAACAATCCGCTCGACGAACACGACGCTTCAAGCACGCTCGCCAAAGCGCACGCCCTCGCGGATCACGTCATTGTCTTCATGCACTGGGGGCTTGAATATCGTGATCACGCGCCCCAACAAGTCATCGACAAAGCGCATTGGCTCATCGACCACGGCGCAGACATAGTCATCGGCGGTCATCCGCACTGGGTGCAAGGATTCGACGTATACAAAGGCCATCCCATTGTCTACTCGCTCGGTAATTTCGTGTTCGATCAAGATTTTTCCAAAGAGACGCGTGAAGGATTGGCGCTCAAGCTCACGGTGGATGGGACGCATGTATCGATCGAGCCAATCCCTATACAGATTGATCTCAGCCAACCGCGTATGGCAGAAGGGGATGAGCGCGTAAGACGTCTCGCGCACCTCGCCGAGATATCAGACCCAAGCTTGCGCGAGCAAATCCAGCGTGCGAAAGTGGACATCACGCTTCCGTAGTATGTCCTTCCTCACCAAAAACGATCTCAGTGCCACGGAGCAGGAGCTTCTGAATCGCGCCGTAGACGTCATGCGCTTTGCATACAATCCCTACTCAAGCTTCTGTGTTGGCGCCGCGCTCGAAGCGATGGACGGATCTATCCACGTCGGCACAAACATAGAAAACGCAACGTATAACAACACTATCCACGCCGAAATGGCCGCGCTCGCCGCCGCGAACACCCTTGGTGTTCGTACCTTCAAAACGGTGGTATCGATCGGTCATCCTCACGGTGGTATCTCAGATGAGCCCGTCATGCCCTGTGGTCTCTGTCGACAAAATCTCTATGAGTTTGCACAGCTTGGTTCTGGCGACATGATCGTCATCGGTTCAAATACGCAGCAAGATAAAATCATTCGCACGTCTCTTTCGCAGCTCTTTCCGCACGCCTTCGGTCCGAAAGATGTGGGCGTAAATCTTACGAACTTTCAATAAGCAGACTGCTCCGAAAGAAATGCCTGTCTTTGGTATGAAAAAAGATATTCTGATTGTAAAAAACATCACCCGTGAAACTCCGGCCGGCATGCAGCCACTTATCGAAGCGCATCACGACTCATTTAATATCGTCGAGCTTGATCTCGGTCAACCATTTCCAGATCCAAAGGACTATCGAGCCGTGATCGTCCTCGGTGGCCCGAATAGCGCGAACGATGAAACGCCAAGAATGCTCGAAGAGATCTACCGCGTCCGCGAAGCGATCGAGGCGGGTATTCCATACCTCGGTATCTGTCTTGGATTGCAGGTGGCTGTGAAAGCCATGGGCGGGAGTGTAGTAAAGAGTCCCTACAAAGAAATAGGGCTACGCGACCCAAACGGAGCATTTTTTGGCGTGGAAATAAATGAAGTTGGTCAGTCAGATCCGCTCCTACAAGGCTTGCCAACTCGCTTCAAAACAGTCGAGCTACACGGAGAGATGGTTGAGCTTACAGAGAAGATGCAATTACTAGGAACGGGAGCCTTCTGCCGCAACCAGATCGTCAAAATCGCCCCGAAGGCGTATGGTTTTCAATGTCACTTCGAGATCACCCCAGAACTCCTCGAAACCCTCCTGCAAAAAGATCCAGACATGAGCAAGTTAGATCGAGACCAAGTCCGTACAGACTTCGAGGAAATCCGTTCGGAATACACCATGGTCGCCAAAACAAT
>CAZLPD010000047.1:0-3931 GCA_964561355.1 uncultured Gammaproteobacteria bacterium | reverse complement strand
ATCCAATCCCGTGGCTGCCCCGGCACCGCCTTCCGCCTCGCCTTTGCTTCCGAAGATATTTGGTATCAAGACGTCGATTGGCAAAAGATTCTCGACGTTCTCCTCGCTCCGTACTTCGGTAAACAGCTCGCGGCCATCGAAACGCTCGCCAAAACCATCGAATCCCAAAGCGATCCCGAAACCGCCTGGCACGAAGCGCTCGATCATCTCATGCGTGGCTTAGACACGCGGTTCGCGGCTCACCCCACAGAATCCGTCCGCCTCGCCGAAGGCCTCTCTCGCGCCTGGAACCTTGTCGGCTCCGCCATCTCGCCCCGCCTCGCGATCGAATACGCCCTCGCCCCCACCGAGTCAAAGGAGGGGAGGATGATCCCACGGATTCTGTCCTAACCCGTTGTCTTTTCCCGCATCCCGTGGCAATCTAACTTCGCTCTATGCCCACTCATCTCGATGCTCACAAGGCGGAATTTCAAGCCGCGATCGACCATTTTCATAAAGAACTCCAAGGTCTCCGCACCGGACGTGCCTCTGCTTCGGTTGTCGAAGATATCCGCGTCGAAGCGTACGACGGTCAAACCATGGATCTCAAATCCGTCGCTTCCATCACGACGCCTGACGCCAAGACGATCCAGATTGAGCCTTGGGACAAGTCCATCGTAAAGAACATCGAAAAGGCACTCGTCGACGCGTCCCTCGGCATGATGCCCAACACCGCTGGCACCGTCATCCGCATGATCCTGCCTCCCATGACCGAAGAAGGTCGCAAGAACTTGGTGAAGATTCTTCATCAGAAAGAAGAGGTGGCGCGTGTCGGTATCCGCGGTATTCGCGATAAAGTAAAAACCGCCGTCACCAACGACGAAAAAAACAAACTCATGTCGGAAGATGACAAGCGTCGTCAACTCGAACAACTCGACAAGGTCGTCGCCGAATGGAACGGAAAGATCGAAAAGATCACAGAGGAAAAAGAGACAGAGATTTTGACAGTGTAATCCTCCTCTTTGTCATCCTGAACGGAGTTGGACGAAGTGAAGGATCTCGCAGCCTCTCCGATCGGTCCAGATCCCTCTTTGCGTCGGACTTCACTCGGGATGACAAGAAGAAAAGACCGTAAAACAAAAGGATAAATATTATATTATGGCAATTTCCAACGACCAAAAAATGGACCTCCTCGTCGCGCTTTGTAAGCGACGAGGCTTCGTCTACCCAGACTCCGAAATCTACGGAGGATTTGCCAACGCCTTCGACTACGGTCCATACGGCATCGAGCTCAAAAACAACATCCGCGATGCGTGGTGGAAGCGTTTTGTGCATGGTCGCGAAGACATCGTTGGAATCGACACGCCCGTTATCCAGCATCCAAAAGTCTGGGAAGCATCAGGCCATTTGCAAAACTTTTCTGATCCGCTCGTTGAATGCAAAAAATGCCACAAGCGTTTTCGCGCCGACCATCTTCTTGAAGCCAAGCAAGCCGAACCCGCCTACGACAAAGAGCGTCCCGTCACGCTTAAGGATTTGCGTTGCCCAGATTGTGGCGGTGAGTTTACCGACATCATGAATTTCAACTTGATGTTGAAAACGTCTATCGGTGTCAAAGAAGATTCCGCCGCCACCGCCTACCTTCGTCCAGAAACGGCAGCCGGGATGTTCACGGCGTGGAAGAACGTACGCGACACCATGCGCAAAAAACTTCCCTTCGGCATCGCGCAGGTAGGAAAAGCCTTCCGCAACGAAATCACGCCAGGAAATTTCATCTTCCGCACACGTGAATTTGAGCAGATGGAGATTGAATACTATGTGGCTCCAGCGGACGCGCCAAAGGTCTACGAAATGTGGTTAAGCGAGTATAAACAATGGTGCACGGATGTACTCAAGCTCAATCCAGCGCATGTCGTCTACCACGAAATCGACGAAGCCGATCGCGCCTTCTACTCCAAGCGCTCCATCGATCCAGAGTATCAATTTCCATTTGGGTTGAAGGAGCTCGGTGGACTTGCTAACCGCACCGATTGGGATCTCACGCGCCAACAAGAGATGTCAGGCGAAGATCTTCGCTGGTTCGATCAAGAATCAGGCGAACGTTTCATTCCATACGTCATCGAGCCAACGTGGGGTCTCACGCGTTCCGTCCTTGCGGTCCTCTGCGAACATCTCGACATCGACGAAGCGGACACGACGACGGAAGGGGAGAAGGAACCGCGCATGGTGCTCCGCTTGCCGCCGCTCCTCGCGCCCGTCAAAGCCGCTGTGCTTCCACTTCAAAAGAAAGATGGCCTTGCGGATCTCGGTCGCCAACTCGCAAGCGCTATTCGCACGGCAGGCCTCACCGTCGAATACGATGAATCCGGTTCCATCGGCAAACGCTACCGCCGCCAAGACGAAATCGGCACGCCATGGTGCTTCACGATCGACTATCAGACCAAAGAAGATCGCACCGTCACCATCCGCGACCGTGATTCCATGTCACAAGAACGCATCAAAATCGAAGAAGTACCAGCGTTCATCCGTGAACGCCTTCGGTAATTTCACGTAGAGGCGGGCCCAAAACCCGCCTCTAAAAATATCTATGTCTCTTTTCATCAAACGCCTAAAAAATAACATCCCCGTCGTCCTCGTCCCACAAGCTGGAGCCGTCTCCATGACGTTCATGGTCTGCGTCAAAGTCGGATCACGCTATGAAGAAAAAGCCGTAAACGGCGCTTCGCATTTCATCGAGCACTTGATGTTCAAGGGTACCAAGCGTCGCCCAAACACGCTCGCCATCACCAAAGAACTCGATCGCTACGGCGCCGAATACAACGCCTTCACGTCCAAAGATCTCACGGGCTACTACATCAAGATGGATGCGGCGCACACACCGCTTGCCCTTGATATTTTGCATGACATGCTGTTCCACTCGCGCTTCGATCAACAAGAAATTGATCGCGAGCGCGGTGTCATTGTCGAAGAAATAAACATGTATGAAGACAACCCAGCTTCACACATGGGCGACCTTCTCGAAGAAGCACTTTTCCCAAAAAGCTCACTCGGCTGGAATATCGCTGGCCCTCGCGAAACCATTCGCACCATCTCGCGCGAAGCATTGATGGAGTACCACAAGCGCTACTACATTCCGTCGCGCATCACGCTCTCGATCGCCGGAAAAATAAGCCCGGATGTGATGGATATCCTCAACAAAAGCTTCGGAATGCTCAAAGAACCAAAGACGCCAGAAGATGGCTCGTTCGCTCCCTTTGGAGCTGCGCTCACCGATCGCGTTGTCGCCTTTCAGCAAAAGAAGATCGAGCAAGTGCAACTCGGTCTCGCCTTCTACGGTCTTCCGCACGGACACAAAGATGTGCCCGCGATGCGTCTTCTTGCCACCATCCTCGGTGGCACAATGTCATCGCGCTTGTTCAGAGAAGTGCGCGAAAAACGCGGCCTCTGTTACTTCGTCGGTGCCGGTCATCACGCCTTTGAAGACACGGGAATGTTTACGGTGAGCGCTGGTCTCGACAAGACGCGTTTACCAGAAGCGCTCGGTGCCATCTGGAGCGAATTGAAAAAGATGAAAGATGCAAACGTGAGCGCCGATGAATTGCGTTGCGCAAAAGATCACGTGCGCGGCAAATGGATGTTGGCGTTCGAAGATTCGGCAACGCAAGCAGATTGGTACGGCAAGCAACTCATCTTCCAGGGCAAGACCGCCTCTCCTGACGAACGCATGAAAGCCATCGACGCCGTCAAAGCGAGCGACATCCGCCGCCTTGCAGGAAACATGTTCGATGAGAAGCGTATTGGCGTCTCGGTCGTGGGTCCATTCAAAAATAAAAAGGAAGTCGAGAAGATCATTGCCGCGCATTTGGTATAGGGCACGCGCCCCGTCCCCCTCTTGAGGAAAAACCCAATCTAAGGTAAGAAGGGGGCAGTCTGATATGCGCAAACTCATCAT
>CAZLPD010000046.1:0-4469 GCA_964561355.1 uncultured Gammaproteobacteria bacterium | reverse complement strand
CTAACAGTTGATGTTCCTGTACGAGAATAAAACTGTGGAGTTGTACTGTTTGTTAATTGAGCGCCAAATATATAAATAGCAGATGTTGTTGTTCCAGCATAACTCAAAGTTCCATTTGCATTTGCAGCATAAATACCAATATCCGTTGATGTTGCAGTGGCAACAAATGTAATTGATGTTTTATACCAACCATTTGCAAAAAATTCAAATGTTCTATTAGTTATAGCACCAACGCTTGTTCCTAATGCCGATGCTCCAGCCAAATTAACCCAAGATTGCGCAGTTCCATTTAACGCAGATAATACAACCCAAGATCTATTATTTGCTTTAGCCCAAGCGCTTAATGTATAAGATTGACCAACAACTAATCCTGTAACTGTTCTAGTTACACCGTGGCTTGTATTTACGCCAGTATCAACTAATGAATCTGCAGTTGTTAAATTATCATATGGAATTGGGCCAACCACAGCATTTGCAGAAATAGTCGAGGCCGCTTTTGTCCAATAAGCATTATCAAATTCTTCTGAATATTGAAGTAAGTTTTCATATTTAACTGGAGGAGCTTCATTTAAGGCTCTAAATTGTCTATTTGACCAAACATATGGTTTTAGTTTTTCACCCATTGATAATTGGGCACCCCACATATAAATTATGCCAGTTCCAGCACCAGTATAAGTTAATGAACCAGTTGTGCTACAAATATAGAATCTAAAATTGTTAAAAGTCATATCATGATAGAAAGTGACCCAACAACGATACCAACCATTGCCAGCATCCTCCATACCATATCTACGTACTAAATTTGTACCATTGAGAAATGAGTCAACATTTCCTGTACTTAAATTATACATTACCTGAACAGCAGCACCATCAGGTGCTAATGCAAAAAAGTTTTTGGTGCCAGCCTTAACAAATGCAGAAAGTGTAACAACTCCAGAATAGTTTGTACTAACAAATTGATTTAAATAATGGCTTGTTGCTCCACCATCACTGGTATCAGTTATCATTGAAGCTGTAGCTGTTCCATTTGGTGCAACTATAGAATTTGGAGTAACAGTTGTATTAACTTTTGACCAATTAGTATTATTAGATAAATCTTCACTATCATATAGCCAATTGTCAGCTTTTTGTCTATTTTGACTAGGTCCTTCAATCCAACTAGGAGAAGTTAATGTAAAATAATTTAACGTATTTGTTGAGCTATTTGCAATACTTCCAAAATTTTCTTGCATTTCCCAGCGATTTGTAATGCTTGGAAAATCTTTGTTGTAAAAATAGTCGTTAGCCACATCTGTAGCTGACCACTCAGTGGTATTTGAAAACACCATATCAGAAATTTTACAAGTTACAACAGCCCCACCACCAAATTGTAAACTTGGTGAAGCCGCAAATGCTCCAGGAGCAGCAATTACTGTTTGAGAAAATAATAGACCATCTCGATAGGCTGTTACAGTATTAGTTGAAGTATTAAAAGTAACAACTAAACGAAACCATTTTTTAAATGGTTGAATTCCTCTTACATCACCTGATTGTGGCGGAGCTATTCCAAAATAACCATTACCAACTACTAATGGGGCCCCAGTTTTAAAATATAAAAATAAAGATGATCCAAATTGATTAATTAAAATACCATCTGTTGGATATCCAACGCCTGCACTTAAAAATAAAATATTTGATGATGCTGTATCTGTATCTGGATGTGTCCATAAAGCAACAGAAAAGTTAGAACCATTAATAGATAATGACGAAGATGCTGCGGTTGTTCCAAAATTTGCAGCAGAACAAGTTAATCCATAATACTTATCGTTTTGAGCTATACGTTTGCCTGGCATTTCATATAAAATACCAAATTAGTCTAGAAAATTGTATTTAGGATATTTGTTAAGTTATTTTATAATTATAAATTGAAGTATCAAGAGCAATGCCTTTAACTGTAAATTTACTTCCAGCAGTAATTGTACAAATTGGCATTAAGCCCTGCGTTCCACCAACTGTTTTCAATGTTAAATTAACATTATTATTTGCATGAATAGGCGCAAATAATGTATCAACGTTAGAAGCCCCATTTAGTGTTACTGTTCCAAAATTATAAGAAGGCGGACCTCCATTTGGAGATTGCGCTCCAGCTGATCCATATGGCGTTGTTGCTGATGAAGTGTCTACATTTGGGCCAATAATAATTGTGTCAGTTGAATCTACTGCATAGCATCCATTAGCCCAAGCTCCAATAGTTCTGCTATTTTGTCCTAACGATATTTCGCCATGAGAAATTGCATAAAATGCAGCGCCAGAAGTTCCACTAGATCTTTCAGCTATGGCATTGCCAAAATCAGCTCTGCATTTGGCTCCAACATTAGAAACTCCACAAATAACCATTGAAACGAAACTTACATTTGCTATTTTAGCATGTGCTTGATTAACTTTTAAAAATGTTGAAGCATCATCAATAAAATAAATTGTACCATTAGCTGCAATAGAACCAGTTAAATCTTCATGAACTCCATTTCCTATAAATGTTCTAGATCCATTTCTACATTGAATGTGTCCTTGTCCAGTGGCATTTAATTCTTCTCTTGTAAAAATTTGACCAATATTTAATACTCCAGCAACGCTGCTATTATTTCTAATTGTTCCAAGCGTATTTCTATATCCATCAATCACAGCAGCAGTTAACTGACTTGTTCCAATAATATCAATTCCAAATCCACCATTTGATTTAACAAATAAGTTTCCAGCAGTTATTTTAGAAGCATTACCTAATAAAATTCCACTATCACCATTTCCAATTGCAAATAAAGATTCTAAATTAACATATTCTGGATTTAAACCACCACCAATAAATGAATATAAACCATATCTTGTATTATAATTTGTTTGAACTCCACTAAAATTGATAAAATTAACACCATCAACTAAGTTAATTCCATCATGGCGATTTCCTTCAAAAGAACAATCTGTAACTGTAATATATTGTCCGGCCGAATAATCTCCAGCAGTAATAGATGAAACTCTTAAACCATCATAACAATTTTCAGCATTGCAGTGAGATAAAAACCCATTTCTAGCTGCTAAAATATGAAATCCACCATCCCCAGGAGATTGACCTACATTTTTGGCGACACAGTATTCATAACCACAGCGTTTATCGCTTTCTAAAGCAAAACCCCAAACCGCAACTGTTCCGCCAGATCCATATCCGCCATCAAAGAAAACTTTTCTCATTAAAGAATCACGAGAACAACTATCCCATGACATACATGCTGTAGTAAATCCTGGACCAACATTAAATCCGCCAACACCATCAATTAAACACCTATCACCTGATCCAAATTCAAATGGTCTATCACCACTTCCAGTAATTGTTCCTGGACCAATAATAGAAATATTTTGTGGAACTGTAAATTCGCCAACATTAGCGACAGTAGCAGACCAATTTGCTGGAGAGCTAGCTGGAGTATTATTAGTATTACTTCCAGTTAATGATACATATGTAATTGAATTTGATATAACAGCATCACCTATAGCATAAGTAGTTGCCGCAGAATAAGTTCCTCTCCATACAGTAATAGGATTAGTAACTGTGGCTGTAACTTTTACAACTTCATCTAAAGTTGCAGTATAAATTCCGCTGCCATTTACAGAAATAGATATAATTTTAGCTAGTTGATCAACATTATTTGTAAAATTACCCCATCTTACAAAAGAACCGGCAGAAATAGCTGTATCATGTACAAATTTAATTTGTTTTGAACCAATAACGGGGACCTCTGTTAAAGCGCCATAATTTCCAATAATAACAGCATTAAAATAAAAAACACTTTGTTGATTAGTAGAAACGCTAGGAGTTAATGATGATATTATAGTAGCTCCATTAACATAAATTGTTCTATTATTTGGTATTTGACCAGCTGTCCATGCAGTTTTACATAAATATGTTTTGGTTGGGTCTAAAATAATTGATGAATTATTTTGTAAAGCTTGTGCAATCTGAGGCCAATCATCTTGATTATTACCAAGTGGACTAATCATTAATGGCGCAACTGGTAAAACGCTATTTGTTTTTAAAAAAATAGACTGTGTTAAATTATTAGTCTCTAAATCTAAATCACATGCGATGATAGAAATTTCACCTAAACTTAATTTGCGTTTTAAAACGCCTTTTAATAAAGACACTTTTATATCTGCTTCTGTAACCCCTTCAAGAGACATTAAGTTGTAACTATTCCCAGGAGCTATATTAACTCCCATAACTTTTACAGTTTTACGAGCGTTATTATTTTTAACTATAAAGGTAGAGTAATTATTATTTAAACCATCAGCGAAAGGATTCAAAGACATTGTACATTTATGCCAAATAATTATGAATCTTGATATCTATCCCATGGTTGAGCAACAGCTCCAGCAGCAGACCATGTTGCAGTTCCGCCAGCAGTTCCGGTTGGTAATAATCCAGAAAAACCGGGACCAGG
>CAZLPD010000045.1:0-4979 GCA_964561355.1 uncultured Gammaproteobacteria bacterium | reverse complement strand
GCTCTTCAGCAGTAACTCTGTAGGCTTTTGAGACCCCGAATATCGAAGGACCCGTGGTGGAATAGTGAGCTTAAAAAACAAAAACCTCTCTAAAATGCAAACGCCCCCGACGTGTTGAACAACGTCGAGGGGTTTTTGGGTTGGCGCGTACCCAGCGGGAGTGAGCTCATACGAGCTCGGGCGCCGAAGGTCCTCAGGTGGGGTGGACTGACCGCGCGAGGAAGCTCGCGGTCAGTAGATGCTCACGGCGTGGAGACCGCGGGCTTTGCCGTGTGGCAGACGGGGCACTCGGTGGCCGCCGCGTCCGTCACGTCCGTGTTGCAGCCCGCGGCCGTGCAGGTCCAGAGGACCGGGTCGGCCGGCAGCGGCAAGGCGGTCTTGTCGTGCCCGCACACGCCGCAGAAGCGATGCGTATCCGGGTTGACCAGCTTGCAGTCGGGGCACGTCCAGGTCACGGGCGGGGGCAGCGGGGGCGGCAGGGTGGTCGGGTCGATCCAGCCCATGTCGCGGAGCCGGTCGGGCGTGATCTGCATCCGACGCTCGAGGGTGGGCCTCGGGTCGGGGCTGAACGTCGGCCATCCAGGAAGATCTTCTCGACCGTCGCGGATCTGACGCTCGAGGTCGTCCATCCGCATCAGGATGTCCTGGAGGTTTCGCCAGGTGCCGGTCACCTGACGGAGGATCTGCGCGTAGGGAAGCCCGTCCCGCACGTAGCGGGCGAGGGTGTCCTCCGCCGTGGCGATCCCACGGAGGAGCCGGTCGCGCTGGTCGATCCAGCTCGAGCGCGCGGCCTTGAGGGCCTCGAGCTCGGGGTCCGGATCGATCCAGTTGAAGCGCGTCGCCAGCTCGGCGCGGCCGAGGTCGTACGGCTTGTAGGCCGGGTCGCGCGGGTCCTGGCCACCATTGAGCTCGGTGGGCCAGTTCGGCTCCGCGCCGCCGACGGCCTTGAGGGCGGCCGCGTGGCGGAAGAGGTCTCGCTTCTTAGGCTCGACGACCTCCGCGTACTTCCGCTCCAGCCGTGAACGGATCACGGGGTAGCGGAGGTTGCGCCCCTTTCCGTCTCGCTCGTTCGCCATGTCGAACATGTCGGCGAAGAAGAGACGCACGGCGCCGTCGGCGTCGTGACACCCGTCCATCCACGCCTCGTCGAGGTCGCGGAGGTGCGGGTCGCGAGCGTAGGCCTCGAAGTCGACGACCCCGCGGGTAGCCAGGAGACGCTGAGCGGCCGGGTTGCCGTTGCGCGCCTGGTGTCTCGCGGAGAAGTAGGCCTCGAAGCTCTCGTCCGAGAGCACCTTCGTGGCCATGATCATCATCCCCAAGGCCATCATGGCCGTGCGGAAGACCCACGCGATGCCGGCGCGCAGGGGCTTCTCGTGCATGAGACCGAAGAGGATATCGATGCGTGCCATGAGGCCGCGCTCGACCTTCCACTGGCCCTGGGCACGGTACCGACGCGCGACGGCTTCTGGGGCCGCCGTGTCGATCCACTGCAGCCTGGTCTCGCGCTCGGCCTCGAGGCGGGTGACCTCGACGCTTCGCGTGGCGCGGCGACCCGTGAGGGCGCCCTGCTCTTGGCGGTTGAAGGTCTCCACCTCGCTCGCGCACTGCGCCTCGTAGGCGGCGAGCGCTTCGCGCTGTTGGGAGACGTCGTCCTGGAGCGCACGGTAGCGAGCGCCGGCTCCCTGTCGACCAGAGATGTGGCCGTGGAGCTCGCCGCGGGCGGCCTCTTCTGCGCGGCTCAGGGCCTCACGGCGCTGGGCGCGGCCGCTCTCGTGGCGGGTGTTCATAGCCTGACGACGACCGTTGAACTCCTCGCGCACCTGCGTGATGTCACCGCCGGCGTTGGTGCCGACGGCGCCGATCATCGCGGTGTACCGGTCGCGCTCCTCGCGCTTGGCGTTCTCCCGGACCCGGTTGAGCGCCTGCCCCTCCATGCGGTCGATCTTGGTGTCGATCTCGTTGGAGAAGGCGCGGAGCTCGACAGGGATGCTCGTGATGAACGAGATCATGAGGAGGATGGCCAGACGCATCGCGTAGCTGCCGCCGGACCCCGTGAGGGGGAGCCGGTGGCGGCCGATCGTGATCGCGAGCTGGCGCTCCTGCCTCCTCGTCGGGTCCATCACGATGAGGAACCGGTCGAACACGAGCACGGCCGAGGCGAACACGAAGGCCGACGTCACCGCCGCGGCCCACTTGCCGAAGGCGTAGAAGAAGGCCCACGCCCAGGAGTACCACTCCCAGGCGAATGACATGAGCAGGGCGAACCCGACGAGGCGGAGCGCTGCGAGCACCTGCGGCTCGAAGAGGCTATCCCCCCAGACGTTCAGCCTGAGCATGTTGAAGAAGACGAAGTCCAGGAATGCCCGGGGCTTTTCGCGGAACCATCGCATGATCGCTATCCTCCATGACGCAGGCCGGTGCGTCGTCCGATCAAACACTTTTCACCGAATTATCAAAGGAGCGCAAGGCTCCCACTGACAAATCAGCGTAAGCCTTGAAGGGTTAATTATGCCTGATTTTGGGCAAAAAGTCAACCCCTTGAGGTGATCCTCAAGGGGTTTTATTTTGGCTAAAACAAGGCTTATTTCAAGTTGACCTTGCCACCAGCTTCTTCGATCTTTTTCTTCATGTCTTCGGCTTCGGCCTTGGCGACGCCTTCTTTCACCATCTTTGGAGCAGCGTCGACGATGTCCTTAGCTTCCTTCAAGCCCAAGCCCGTGATTTCACGGACGGCCTTGATGACACCAATCTTGTTCGCACCAGCCTCAGCGAGTTCAACGTTGAACATGCTCTTCTCTTCGGCAGCGGCAGCACCAGCGCCGGCAGCGGCAGCGGCCACAGGAGCAGCAGCGGAGACACCCCACTTAGCTTCGAGCGTTTTGACGAGCTCGGCGATTTCGACCACGGACAACTTTTCGACAGCGGCGACGAGGTCAGCGAACTTGGCTGGAACCTCTACCTTCATTTCGTCGGACATAGGAATGTGAGATAAATAACTTGATTTATGCAGCAGCTGCGCCACCTTCTTGCTTCTCCTTGTGGGCGTTCAAGACGCGGACGAAGGCGGAAGAAGGGGCGTTCAATACGCTGAGGAACTGACCAAGAAGCGCTTGCTTGCTTGGGAGTTTGGAAAGCGCGATGGCGTAGCTCGCATCGACAGCTTTGCCGTCGAAGATACCACCGACGAGTTTGATAGGAGCTTCTTTGCCTGCATCGCCGATGATTTTGGCAGGAGCCATTTCATCTTCGTGGGCGAAAGCCGCACCGACCATACCAGGAACCTTGGAGAAGTCGACTTCGTAGCCAGCTTCTTTGGCCGCAATGCCCAAGAGCGTCTTTTTGGCGACAACGTAGTCGACCTTAGCGCCGGTGAGCTGTTTGCGGAGGGACGTCATTTTTGCAACGGTCATGCCTTGGTAGTCCGCAAACATGATGGACTTTCCAGACTTGAAGAGCTCCTTGAGCTCGACGAGAGACTCGTTCTTTTGTGCACGTGATTTTGCCATAAACGTGACGTTCTAGGTGATGAATAGGATCGACCTTTGGAATAAAACAACCGCGGAGCCTGGTCCAGCGGATGTAATGCTCGAAAACGAGCTTCACGATCCTCGGCAGGGTGATCTTGCGATCAACTTATGCGTCTTACGACGCCGCCTGCTGTCTTTGGACTCGGGTTGTTGGGGCTTAATCTAGCGAATCTTCTTAAAAACGTCAAGCCGCCGATCTCCCGAACGGCGGCGATATCAGAGTCTGGTTCGGCCCTAGGGGGCCGATGTGTAGGAATGTGCTTATGAATCGCGATGATGCTCGCTCAGGCGCGGGGACGCCCGGGCCAGTTGCGCTGCCCCACGAACCGGGCCCCCATGGGACCCTTCGGCTCGCGAGCGCGGGCCTGCTTCTTGGAGCGTTCGCGTCGACGGCGACCCGCCTCGCGGCAGTTCGAGATGTCCTTGTCCTTGCTCCCGTGGGAGCCCCTGCTGCATCCGCAGGGAAGGCGCTTGGTAGCCATGATGCCCCTCAGCGCCCCGAGGAGGCGGGCGCCCCCTGCTGCTTCTTCTTGCAGGCGACCCGCTGGCTCTTGGTGTGCCCCCCCTTGCCCTGGCAGTGCGGGCACTTCGTGTCGATGTTGGAGTTCGCGATCGCCATTCTGACCTTCTGGCTCATGTGGACCCTCGCAGCGGTTGTGTGTGCCCCAAAAGCTCCTAAGCAGCGCCGAAAAGTCTATTTTGAATCCGCTCCTCTGTCAACCATTGACGAGGAGGAGTGAAATGTGTGACCGTTTTTTCCAGGAAAGGAGGTATCCGATGACGGATGCCCAAGAAGAGCTCGAAGCGAGGCTGCGCGGAATCTTTTCGCGCGCGGGGCTCGGACAGAGTCTCCGCGACGGCGAGGTCGGCGACAATGCTTGTCGCACCCCGCAAGACGCGGTGTTCATTGGTATCGTCGCCGATGGGGACGAGACCGTGTTCATCGGCGCATGCCGAAGGTTCACGGAGGGGGACCTCCTTCACATGGCTCAGGCCACCACCGCCGAGGAGTCTCTTCTCGCCTTCCGCGCCGACGCCAGTTTTCTCGGGGCTCTCTCCGCGCTGCCCAGTACCGATCGCTGGATCGTGAATGGGCGCATGGGCGGGGTCATGCCCCTTCTGAAGGCCGTCGGGCACGCCTACCGCGTCATGGGTGCGGGCGGGATTGATCCCCTCTAGAGACCAACCCCCGTAGCCCAAACACTTCCTACCACCCTCGCGACGCATGCTCTGCGTCGTTTGTGCTTTTTATATCAAAAGAGCGGGTTTTAAACCCGCTCTTGCACTATTCCGCGAGGAAGCCTCCAGCCTGGATAGACCACAATGATTTGTAGAGTCCGTCGCGCGTGAGAAGGTCGTCGTGCTTACCTTCGTCGATGACCGTGCCTTCTTGCATCACGATGATGCGATCCATTTGCATGATGGTCGACAAACGATGTGCGATCGCGATAA
>CAZLPD010000044.1:0-5345 GCA_964561355.1 uncultured Gammaproteobacteria bacterium | reverse complement strand
CCACGGCGTATGGGTATGATGCCATCACGCTTGGCACGGTCTCCGTTTCTATCACAGACAATGATTCAAGTGGTGGTGGAGCATCTACGGCAGGCTCTGGATCAGCAGGCTCTATTGCTATGCCTGTGACCTGGAGCTTTACCTCTCCTGTCATTCCACCCACGGCTCCTGTCTCTTCTGGACCTACATCATCCCCATCTCCTTCGACCGAGTCACCGGTGGTTCCAACCGCACCCCCAGTTCCAACTCCAACCCCAACTCCTGACGCTCCCGTCACCTTCCGCGCTCCTCCTGCTTCTGTTCGTGTTGGTGACACCCTTCGCTTTACCTACAGCTATACCAACCCATCCACTCGTCCTCAGGTTGTTACGATTGTGCGTGAGCTTGTTGATTCCCGTGGTCGTGTGGCTCGTACCTCTCGTACCACGTCCACTCTTCGTCCGGGCGCTTCCTTCTCTCGTACAGTCTCTGAGCGTGTGACCTCGCGGGCTGGAAGCTATACCGAGCGTGTTCGTGTGTTGGACGGTCGTGGTCGATCCCTCTCGTCCTCCAGCTTCCCGGTTGGGGTGACGGTGCCGGTGCGGGGGCGTTAGTTTTCAAAATCAGCGTCTTCGCGTAAGCTCGTGACATGTTGCACGAGCTTTTGGCGAGGATAGACGCGTTGCGGGCTAAGGTGGATGACGCTTGGTCTATTTTGAAATTGGACGCTGCGCGTGAAGAGATGATGGTGCTTGAGGGTGAGCAGGTTTCGCCTGATTTTTGGGCTGATCAGGAGCGTGCCACAAAAAAGTCTCAGCGCCTGGCTGAGCTTAAAAAGGAGTACGATGTTTGGCATACGCTTCGTGTGAGCTTGGCTGAGCTCGACGAGCTCGTGCATATCGCGATGGAAGATGAGGATGCTTCTTTGACGGAAGATGTGGAGATGCGACTCACTGCTCTGGAAAAGGAATTTGCTGCGTTGGAATTCGCCCTTCTCTTTTCTGGCGAGCATGACGATAAAGACGCGATTTTGGCAGTGCACGCGGGCGCTGGTGGGACGGATGCGCAAGATTGGGCGGAGATGTTGCTTCGGATGTATTTTCGGTATGCAGAGCGCAAGGGGTGGTCTGTGCAGTTAGTTGACGAATCACGTGGCGGTGAGGCGGGTATTAAGTCGGCGACGTTTATCGTGAGTGGGCGTCATGCGTACGGACATCTCAAAGCCGAAGCTGGTGTGCACCGTCTTGTTCGTCAATCGCCATTTAACAGCGACGCGCTTCGTCAGACATCGTTTGCTCTTGTGGAAGTGTTGCCTGAACTTGGTGAGGCGGCGAATGTGGATATTCGTCAGGAGGATTTGCGTATCGATACGTTCATGAGTGGTGGCAAAGGTGGGCAGTCTGTAAACACGACGTACTCAGCGGTTCGTATTGTGCATTTGCCAACAAAAATCACCGTTTCCTGCCAGAACGAACGTTCGCAGATGCAGAACAAGGAAACGGCGATGCGTATTTTACGGTCGCGCTTGCAGCAAGTTAAGGACGCAGAATTACAAAAGGAGAAGCAGCAATTACGCGGTGAGCATCAAAGCGCGGAGTGGGGAAGTCAGATTCGTTCGTACGTATTGCATCCGTACAAAATGGTGAAAGATCATCGCACGGATGTGGAAACGTCTGATCCGGAGGCGGTGTTGGGCGGTGATCTAGATGCGTTTGTTGAAGGATACTTGCGTTGGATGGCTACGTCTTCCAAAGCAGACTAAGGATGGCTAGACCGCCAGAAGATACGAGGACTAAGCCGGAAGAGACCACGACAGCTGAATCTTTACGATGGAGTCCGTAGAGTGTCCAAATCACGTTTGCGACGAACATGATGATGAATGTTGTCGCTGAAAGCATTTGTACGTCGTGTGTGCGCCAGACGCTCACAAGCTGAGGGAATAGTGCGATGCCACTGAAAATCGCGTTGGCTTCCGCAAGGCGATCGATGACGTGGTCATGCTTGTTTACGCTCTTTTTTTTCTTGCGAAGAAGGTGCAACATGGAGAGAGTATAGCGTATCGATCATTAAGTATCGAGTATCAAGAATTGAGCGTATGGAGATAGCTAGAGAATATGTGCATAAGGCCGCTGAGGTATTACTCCGAGGTGGAGTGATTGCGTTTCCGACGGAGACAAGTTATGGCCTTGGATGCGATCCTCGTGATGCGCGCGCGGTTCGTCGGATTTTTAAGATGAAGGGACGTGATTCGCATAATCCGCTGTTGTTGGTTGCGGGATCGTGGGCGCAGGTTGAGCGAGTGGCGCATCTTTCCGCTAGTGTAAAGCGTTTAGCGAAGCAGTATTGGCCTGGTCCGTTAACGCTCATCCTTCCGCTCCGAAAAGAGGCGTGTCTTGCGGATGGTGTTGCGTATAAAAGCGAAGTATCTGTTCGTTATTCGTCGTCTGCTGATGTTCGTCGGCTTACGCGTCGCTTTGGATTTCCTGTTGTGGCTACTTCCGCGAATATTTCCGGTCAACCGGCATGCCGTTCGGCGAAAGAGATTCGCTCTGTGGGGTTGGCGGTGGACGGGATCTTGGATGGAGGGGTGTTGCCCGTGCGGAAGCCTTCGACGGTCGCGCGTGTGCGTGAGAACGGGGTGATTGAAGTGATACGTGCAGGAGCTGTCTCATTGAAAGCGTCTCGCTAGCAAAAACCATCTGTTCGTGGGTAAGATGGTGTATATGCATAAACATACGTTGGTTATTGTTCTTGTTTTGGTGATGCTTGGCGGAGGGGTTTTTCTCGTACAGGAACGCCATGATGCGGTGTTGCGCGAGCAAGTGCGAGCCCTTGAGAAAGATGTTCGTGAGGCAAAGGCTCAGCCGGCTCCTGCTATGAAGGTCGAAAAAGAGGTTCTGGTGGCTGAATCTTTGGCGGATGCTATTCGTCTTTTACCGCACCCAGAGCAGGCGGTGGCGGGACAAAAATTGCATGATGGTTTGTATTGGGTGTGGGCAAAGCAAGTGCACCAAGATGAGGAATATAAGAATGAAGATCAGTCGTGGATGGTGAATGTGCGTACAAAGGAGGTCCGTTTGCTTAAGACGTACGCGTTTGGGGTTCCGTACGGTCCGAAAGTTGGGTACGAACTGTCTTCGGAAAAATATTTTATTGTTGAGTGGACTGGTGGTTGGGAAGGGGTAACGTTCAATGCTCAAGACGTGATCGATCGTGCTACGGGGCGATTGCTGTATTCGTTACGTTTACAGGATGGGACTTTGGCGACAGTGGAGGAAGGGACGAGCAAAGTCGAGATTGCCCTCGACCCAAGGAATGGGTGTGACAAGGCGGCGAATAATCCTCAGATGAATGTGCAAGTGAAGGGTGTGAGCGTGAATGGGAAAATGCTCGTATTTCCAAAGCCTCATACGGTTACTTGTGTGCCTATGCCTATAGCTGGTGTCGGCGTGTATCCATCGTTTCCTTACTTCTCTTTTTCGGATGAGGGCATTGCTCGCCTAGGCTTGCCTTGGTCTGGGGCTGTTGAGGTTCCGCTTCCTGGATTGGATGCAGCTCGTGTACATCTTCAATAACATTCATGAACCCCTCTGAAATTAAAGCGGCGCTTGGTCGATTCGGAAGTGGTGCAAACAAGCGTCTTGGTCAGCATTTTTTGATTGATGCGAAGGCACTAGAAGTGATTGTGTCGTCCGCGAACATTCACGAAGCAGATCGTGTATTGGAAGTCGGTCCGGGGCTTGGCGTGCTTACGCGGGCGTTGCTTGAAAAAGGGGCAGATGTGGTAGCGATTGAGCAGGATCGTCGCATGATTGAGTATCTTTCAAGTCAATCAGAAACGGGCGTGTCGAAGCTTCAAATTGTGCATGGTGATGCGGCGACGATTCATTGGCATTCATTGATCGGGGAAGGAGGTTGGAAGTTCGTGGCGAATTTACCGTATAGCATTACGTCGCTTGCGCTTCGTAAAGCGCTTTGGGCGCCGCATCCACCTGAGGTTGCGGTGGTGTTGGTGCAGCGCGAGGTCGCGGAACGCGCTGTGTGCGTCGCAGACGGAACAAAGCAGGGGAAGACATCGCTTTTGTCCTTGATGGTGGCTCTTGCGTGTTCATCGGCGAAGATCGTGCGGCGTGTGCCGCCTGGGGCTTTTTATCCTCCGCCCAAGGTCGACTCGGCGGTTCTTCAGCTTATCCCCATGTCGTGGGCAGAACGGCGCGAGCGATGGGGGATAGAACCAGAGAAGATTATGGAGGTTGCGAAGCGAGGGTTTGCTCACCCACGTAAATTCCTCGCCTCGAACCTTGGGACGCCGGATGCACGAATAGCCTTGCAAAACATGGGGCTTTCTGAGAAGATCCGCTCAGAAGATCTCCGTCCGGAGGCGTGGGCAGAACTCGCTCTTAAACTATCCACACAGTGATCCCTTGACAGCGACGGCTAGTTCTTCTAAACTTCGGTCACGTTGCTAAAACAAGCCATCTGGAAGCCACGGCAACGGACCCCACTTTGACAACAGAAGAGTGACCGAATGCAAATATAAACCATGGTCTATTTATTGATCCTCGTAAAATCCACTTCGGTGGATCACGAGGGTTCTATTGAGAGTTTGATCCTGGCTCAGGATGAACGCTGGCGGCGTGTCTAAGGCATGCAAGTCGAACGAGTTTATTAACGTAGCAATACGTTGATAGGCTAGTGGCAAACGGGTGCGTAACACATTGGTGACCTGCCTCGTAGTCGGGCATAACCCACCGAAAGGTGGACTAATTCCACGATGGTGTCCGGTGTCAAAACCGGACTAAAGTCGCAAGACGCTACGAGAGGGGCCTATGGCCTATCAGCTAGTTGGTGAGGTAATGGCTCACCAAGGCGATGACGGGTATGGGGCGTGAGAGCGCGACCCCACTCACTGGGACTGAGACACTGCCCAGACACCTACGGGTGGCTGCAGTCGAGAATATTCCCCAATGGGCGAAAGCCTGAGGGAGCGACGCCGCGTGCAGGATTAAGGGCTTCGGCTCGTAAACTGCTTTTGCCGAGGAAGAATCATGACGGTACTCGGAGAATAAGAGGTTGCTAACTCTGTGCCAGCAGCAGCGGTAATACAGAGACCTCAAGCGTTATCCGGATTAATTGGGCGTAAAGGGTCCGCAGGTGGTTTCGTGCGTCTCTTGTCAAATGTAAAGGCTCAACTTTTACACCGCGAGGGATACGACGAGACTAGAGACTGGGAGGGGCAAGCGGAATTACCGGTGTAGTAGTAAAATGCGTTAATATCGGTAAGAACACCAAAAGCGAAGGCAGCTTGCTAGAACAGTTCTGACACTCAGGGACGAAAGCGTGGGTAGCGAAAGGGATTAGATACC
>CAZLPD010000043.1:0-5840 GCA_964561355.1 uncultured Gammaproteobacteria bacterium | reverse complement strand
GTCATTGCCTCGTCAAGCGCCGTCCGCATCGGTGCCGTCTTGAATCCGAGCGCGTTCGCAACGAGGCGCACGAACCATTCCCATGCGTTGCGCAGCGTCGATGATTTCGGCGCAGGAATGTCCTTGAGCGCCGCCTGTAACTTCGGATTGCTGAACGCCTCCGCAACGAACTCATCCAGGTTCGACATGCCGTACTGACCGTCGAGCCTTCCAGATCGCTGCACGTGCAGGAAGAGCTTGCGCATCCGCATGGCCGATACGCCACTCCTGGCGATCGCCTTCAGCGTCGCCGCATGCACCATCTCATGCAGTAGATGGCGCTCCGCGTCGCGGGGCGTGAACAGCGCAACGGTGTCGGTCTTCGGGTTGTAGGCGGCGGCGTACTTCGCGCCCGGCTTGCCCTGGTTGAATTTCCAACCTCCTTGCGCGTCGAGCGTGACGGCAGGCGCCACACCGAGATTGCGCAGGGCATTCGCCAGGTAGCGATTGAACGGTCTGCGGCTGGCCTTTCCGATGAAGGATAGGATGTCGGCGGACGGACGGCTCTCTTGCGCCATGTCGTAGATGGCTCTGTCGGCCGTCGAACCGGCGATGGTGTCGGTGTCGGCGTTGTATAGCCGGTCATCAACTGGCGCCATGCGCTCAATGCGTTGCCTGTCCGAAGCTTTCGGCACAGGCGTAGCAAGCTCAGTAGCGCCATCGGTCGATGCGGGCGCGTCAGATTCCGCCTGCAGTTCCGCTTCGAGTCGCTTCAGTTCTCCGTACTTCTCGACCATCTCCTGCTGGTACTCGAACGGGGCGCCGAGTTTCTTGCGGAGTCGCGTGATGTCAGTCTCGTTGGTAACGAGATCATTCCTTGCTCGGCGCAGATCGCCTTCGACCTCGTTGATGCGGTTGAATACTCTGCGCGCCAGACCGACGGCATCAACGTCCGATCCGAGAGGGCTTGACGTGGTAACGTCGATTTCGATGCCGCCGAAGCTGACGGACATAGAGAACATGCCGGTCGGCTTGTTCTTGTCGATTTGCGCTTCCATGACGACAGAGATGGAGTCGCCAATCCGCGCGATCTCGATCTGTTCACCGTCAACCATATCGGCCAGACGAGTTCTTGCCGCTTGGTTGAAGGCGTCCTTCAATGCCTGTCCGAACTCTCCCGTCTTGGCATATGTCCTGCCGTCAACCTTCCCGCTCTCGAACGCAAAGTACCGTTCACCGATGGCCTTGAAAGCCTTGGAATACCGGGAAACTCTTTGGGCGGCCGAACTCACCCCCCATTCTGCTTCGCGGAGAGCAGACCGGATGTTGATTTGCTCGCTTGCGTGAGCCGCCTGGAGCCGCTCGAACCGTTCGACATCCTGCCGGAGTCCGGCAAGCTGAAGCGCTCTTGGGTCGCCAGACGCCACCGCAGCGGCCTGCTCGAACAACGACGCTTCGCCAAGGTCGTCCATACTGCGCAGCGACTTGTCGCCAGAGAACGCTTGGTCGATGAACCGCTGTTTGCGCCCGACCATCTGCCACATGGTCGACTGATACGTTCCCTTGGTGGTGTACCAGTCGATCGACACTTCCGGATTCAGGTTTCCTTGCCTGATGATGCGCCCATGTGGCTGCTCAACGTCGGCCGGGAACCACGGTGGGTCTTGGTAGTGCAGCGCAATCAGCCGGTTCTGGACGTTGACTCCGGTCCCCATCTTCTTGGCGGAGCCAGTCAGCACCTTCAGTTTGCCGCTGCGCATGTCCTTGAAGATGGCTTCTTTCTTGGCGTCCGTGTTGGCATCGTCAAACCATGCGATCTCAGAGCGCGGAATGCCGCCGTCCGTCAGCAGTTTGGTGAATGCCGCCCGGGAGTTGAACCCACGATTGATCTGCGACTGCGCGCCAAAGCCAAGGTTGTAGAAGACAATCTGCGTGCTGCCTTTGATCGCCTCGGGCTTGCCGTCCTTGTTGTAATAGACGTTGCCCTTGGTGGCGTGGTACTTGTCGACGACCTTCCCGGCCATTGTCGTAATGATGCTGTCGCCTTCGAGTTTGCCTCCGAAGAACCGCGGGTCGATAGCAGCGAAACGACCGTCCGTGATGATGGCGACGATAGGGTCCGGGTTGCTTGGCTCTTGTGGTGACGGCTTCCACGCTTTTGATACCTCGATGCGCCTCGCTAGAATAGTGCGCATGTATGATTCAAGCGCGGCGTTTGAATCAACTACGTTCAAATTCGGCTTGCCGCCTGCGAGGTCCGGACGCTTGACCAGTGCGCCAAGGTGTTCTGACGTGAGCACGTCCATGAACTGACGAACCCGGCTCATCAGTTCCGGAACGTTGTCGAACTTGGCGAACCGTTCGATCAGTTCGTACTTACCGGCCGCATTTGGCTCCAGGGCCGGGGCAACCTCGCCGAACTGCCTTGCCCAGGAATCGAATGTCGAAATCCCGGCCCGGTCCATTTCTTCCGGAGAGAAGAATCGCATGATGGTGAACAGTTCGCCCATCGTGTTCGTGACCGGCGTTCCTGATGCGAACACAAACGACCGCCCTGGCCTGGATCGCTCAAGGATGCGCGTCTTGACGTACATATCCATGGCCGCCTGCGATCCATTCGGATCAATCCCCTTGATCGACTGTGCGGTGTGGAAATCCAACTTCCTGAAGGCGTGCGCTTCATCGGCGTAGATGAAGTCGGCGCCGATGTCCTCGAACTTGATGGTCGAGTCTTTGCCGCTGGCATTGACGATAGAGTCGAACCGCTGCGAAACAGCCTCGATCTGCTGCTGAAGTTGAGAGCGACGAACGCGCGACCCTTGATCGTTAGCCAGGCTGGAAAGCTCGATCTCCAAGTCGGAGATGATCTCGTCGCGAATGGGGGCTACGGACTTCTCCGTTACGCCGATGCGCTTGAATGCGCTATGCGTGATGATGATCGCGTCGGGGTTATTCAGGGTTGCCGAAGCGATGAAAGCCTTTCTCCGTTCAGCAGAGAAGTTCTCGTCGTCGGCAACCATGATGTTCGCCAGCGGGTACAGTTCCATGAACTCGTTGGCGAACTGCTCAAGCATGTGGTTTGGCACCACGAACATGGGCTTCTTTATCAGCCCAAGCCGCTTCTGCTCCATAGCTCCGGCAATCATCTCGATCGTCTTCCCGGCGCCGACAGCATGCGCCAGGTAGGTGTTGCCGGTCTGTATCTGCCGCCAGATCGAGCGCAGTTGATGCGGGTGTAGCTTGAAGCGCAGGCTGACGCCAGGCAACGACAAGTGCGACCCATCGAACTTGCGCGGCGCGATGTTGTTGAATCGCTTGTTGTACGCCTCGACCAGATCGGCCGCGCGTTCGCTGTCCGTCCATACCCACCGCTTGAACGTGTCCTTGATCTTCTTCGCCGCTTCATTGGCTGCCGTCGTCGCCGCTACGTCGGTCACGGTCTTCTTGTCGACCACTGCCGTTACCTTGATCGACCGGCTATTCAGAGCCGCTTCCAAGAGTTCAGATGCGGACCGGGCGGCGGTCCCGTACTCGGCTCCGGCCTTCCTCTCGTTGCGCTTGTTGCCGCCCTCGACTTGCCATGTCTCGGTCTTGATGTCGAACGTCACATGGCCAGCGCCAATCTCCTTGGCGAACTCGTTGACGTGGGCCGCCGGGAGCCACGACGCGCCAAGCTTCGCGCTGATCTGCGACGGCCCGAGCTTCTCTGGCTGCACGGTCTTGAGCGCCTCGACGTTGCGCCGGAACTCAGGGCGTGAATGCGCCAGGTGTTCGGCTTCTTCCAGTTTCGTTACAACGTCGCCAGACAGGTATTCGTCTGACAACTGCCACTTTCCGGATGGTGTCTTGTAAATCTGGTTCCCGAGCGCCTCGATAGCCTCTTCGCGGCTGACCTTCATGCGTCTTGCTACGTCGTCCAGGTCGAGGAATCCTGTCGAATCAAGCGAAACAGCCAGAGCATCCCCGACGCTCTTGATTTCCACAGATACCGGCTTACCGATTGTCCTGTCGAGAAGGAAAGGCGCCTTGACGATCTCGCCTGACTCGGTGATGCGCTCCAGGGCGGTCAGCAGCGAGGCGTCGTAGTCCTCGCGATACAGCCGTTTGTTTTTGAAGATGCGCGACTCGGTTTCAACCGGATTTCCTTCTTCGTCAGTCGACTTGCGGACTTGCGTGCGGAAGTCGAGAATCGGTCCGTGTGTCGCACGGAAAGCGTCGTAAGCCTTGTTCAGCGCCTTTAGCGCAGCCTTCCAGTTGCCGTCGCTCACTTGGGACAGCCTTGCCGCCTGCACCAGATCACGCAGGCCGACATAGCCCTTGTACCAGCCTTTGTCCTTCTCCGTCAGCTTGACGGAATCTTCCAGGGGAACGCCGACGCCGGCAGTGACGCGGAGGACAGCCCCGTCCTTGGCGAGATAGACGACGCCTTCACGATTGATTGTCGGATCGAAATCAACCTTCCTCGTCTCTTCCTTCACCGATTCAGACGACTGACCAAGAGGCGAGTAGATGTTCTCCGGGAGTTTTTCGACAGCCTGCGCAAACTTGGCGTCAAGCTCCGCTTGCGTCGAGTCATACGACACCACCGTGTATTTCTCGCCACCATATCCGTTGCTGTTCACGCGCCGGCCCATGTCGTCGACGTTTCCGCTGATTCTCTGTTGCCCGAGAATCATTTCCGGATGGTCGGCAAAATACTCGTTGATGTCGACCGGACCGTCCTTTGTCTCGACCGTCTTGAGTCCTGCCCAAGACATGCCAGACGGCGCTTCTCCAGGCGCACGCTTCTTGAGGAAAATGACATCGGTCACGACGCTGGTGCCGGCGTTCCCCTCGAAAGCCGTCGAAGGAAGTCGGATGGCGCCTATCAGGTCGGCGCGATCGGACAGGAACTTACGCGCGCGGTCCGTCCGCTTGTCCATCGTCCCCTTGCTGGTGACGAACACTTGCAGACCCCCGGGGCGCACAAGGTCAATGCTCTTGGCAAAGAAGAAGTCGTGCAGCATGAATCCGCTCTTGGCGTACTCCGGGTCGCCAAGAATCTTCGTTGCCGAGAATGGCGGGTTGCCGACGATGACATCGAAGTAGTCTTTGGGGAACTTGCGCTTGATGAAATCGTCGTGTTGAATCTGCTGGTCAGGCGACAGCAGGCGAGCAATCAGTGCTGTCGGGCCGTCGAACTCTACCCCGGTGAAATGCGATGTTGCATGCACGCTGTCTGGCATCAGCATCGAGAACGAGCCAATGCCCGTGCCCGGCTCGAAGATGTTCCCGCCAGTGAAGCCGAGGCGCTGCACCGCGCTCCAGATCGATCGGATGACACCCTCGCTGGTGTAGTGCGCGTACTGCGTCGATTGCAGGATGGACTGCTGCCACTCCCTCGGCAGCTCGTCAATGCGCTCTGCAAGAGGCTTCCAGCGGGCGTCGCGAACGAGGTTTGGCCAGATCAGCCTATTCGGCTCTTGTGACTTGGCGTACTCTCCTGGGATCGGGAATAGCGCGTTGCGGATCTCGGAAGCGCCGAATCCGACGTACTTCGCCAGTAGCGCCTGTTCTTCAGGCGTGGCATTGCGCTTTTCTTTGTCGATCTGGATGGCAAGGTCGATCAGGTCGATGTTTCGCTTCGCAGCGTCGAACCATGACCCCTCGCGCGTCAGTGCGCCTAGTCCTGGGCGGAAGTCGGCAGAAACTCGCCGCACACCTCCTGCCAAATCATCATTCTGTCCGTCGTGTACTCCTGCAGGCCCTTCTCCGTTCCCCAGAGGTTCGCTTTCATCAGGCGACTCATTAGCGCGTCGTCCCTCTCGTCGAACGCCTCGATCATCTGTTCGTCCAGGTCGATAGCGGCTTGCTGTTGCTCC
>CAZLPD010000042.1:0-5852 GCA_964561355.1 uncultured Gammaproteobacteria bacterium | reverse complement strand
ACCTCCGTAGTTGCTGGTGGACGCTGAGGCTCAGCCGTCACGGCACCGTCGAAGTCCGCGTCTTCGGCGCCACTGATGATGTAGACGAGGTCATGGGCTACGTCGAAGCCGTCAAGGCCGCCATCGCCCACATCTAGCACCGCACTTTTCCCTCCCTCAACACGACACCCGTCGTGTTTCGCCGTTCTTGACAGCCTTTTCAAATATTGAGAAAAAGAAACACCCGCTCCAAGTCCAACGAAGTCACGAAGGACAGAGGCGGCCGAAAAACGGAGACACGCATGAGGGCATTTCTCGCATTGGTAGGTCTGAACGCCACGCTGACCGGCTTCAAGTCTGCGACCCCCGAAGAGGTGGCCAACCTGCTCCGACGGGCGAACTCGTTCCATCACCTCGACTGCAACGGACCTCAGCCGACGGAGAAGGTCAACCTCGACCGTTGCCTGCAGACGGCCATCGGTCGCGATGTCATCACCTTCATCGACAAGGACGGAACGCCGACCTCGGAAGAGGACTTCACCATCGCCATGGCCTGGGACGAGGAGACGCAGCGTGCGACGTTCTACACCACCAACGGTCGCGTGAGCTACATCGTGCCGAGCCTCTCGTCGCCCCCCACGCACTGACCCAACCGCAGATCCTCCGCACCTTCCCCTCGGGCAGCGCGATCGACAACCCTCGACGCGCTCCCCTCCCCAACTGATGGCCCGACCTACACGTCGGACCTCTGCGTGGAGAAAAGCTTCGAACATTCTTGACAACGGTTTCTCTCTGGCTTAAGTTGAGTGATAGATATGCACCGTTCGGTATACATGATTAGCGTCCTTGCCCTCATTTTTGCAAATGGGTCGGTGGCGTTTATGTAAACGAGCGTGTTCACACATGCAACCACCGCCCAACCCGCGGTGGTTGTTTCGTTCTAGGAGTCGGTGAAGATGTCACTCAGTGACCTCCTCACCCGCTCCTAGAACCAGGAGCCTGCCTATACAAGGAGGGCAGCGTGAGCAAAACGCTTCAAGGTGGTTCGAGTCAGCAAAGAAAGGTCTTCGTGGGGAACATGAACTGCGGAATCTTGTGCGCAAAGAACGTCGACGGCGTGTTCGGCGAGGCCGTCAAGGTCTGCGGCAAACTGGCCGCCAAGTGCCGAGCGGTATCTCCTCGCGGAGCCTGGTACGGAGCAGATGGCGACGCCATCCTGCTCTACGAGAGGCCGAACAGGGCCTTCCAGAACTACGTGGAGGATCTCCTCAGGCACGAGGTCCTCTTCCTCGCCCCGACGAGGATCATCGAGGAACCCCTCGACTTCTTCCGTGACGTGAACGGTGACTCCGCGCTCATCACCGAGCTGCGCAAGGGGGTCGCTCGACACGGATGGGAATTCTCTCCGTTCATCGAGTCCCCGAACTCGGCGCACCTGGCTGAAACCATGGGCGCCAAGCTCCACAGCGGAATGGAGCACGAAGCAGTCAAGCGCGGTCTCGCGCTCGACTGCAACGACAAGGAGATCTTCACGGAGACCTGCAAGATGCTCGGCATCCGGGTCCCGCGCACGATCTACGCACGCGGCTGGGACGACCTGGTCGCGAAGGTGCGAACGCAGCGGAAGCGCTGGGGCGGCATGATGTTGCGCATCGCGCGCGCAGCTGGTGGCCTCGGCAACCTCAAGATCGAGCGGGACGACGACCTCGACATCAAGCTCAAGGAGATCGTCAACGCTCCCGGATGGAAGAGCGCGACGGTGCTGATCGGCCAGCTCCTGGAACTCGATCATTCCCCGTCCACTCTGGCCTTCATCAAGGCCGACGGAAGCGTCGAATTCATCGCCGACTCGGTACAGATCCTGAAGGGCGGGTCCGCATACGTCGGATCACTGATCCCCTCGGGCCTGAACCCGAACATCGTTGCGCTCATGCGCAAGTGGACGCTCCTCTACGCGAACCACATGAGCTCCCTCGGAGCACGTGGATATCTGAACGTCGACTGGATCCTCTCGGGCGGACACCTCTACGCATGCGAATCCAACTTCAGATACACCGCGGTGGTGCACCCGTTGAAGATCCGCGAGAGCCTCTGCAACGGCACGCCTCGGGTGGCGCGAAGCCACGATGCCCTGCACGTGAGCGGAGAGCTCACCTTCACGAAGGCACTGGCCAAGCTCAGCGCCGAAGGTCTGCTCTTCGACGCTCGCACCAAGAGCGGCGCTGTCATCACGATCCCCCCCGCTCAAGAGAGCATGGGGTACGTGGTCTTCGGAGAAGACTCGGCCTCAACGACCGAGATGACAACGGCCATCCATCGGTGCCTCGAAGAGGGTCACGACAGCGATCAAGACGACGTCTGACTACGCGACGTACGGCTCCAACAACTTAACCTGACCGGCGGCTCTCCCCGAGAGCCGCCGCCCCACTCTTTCTTGCCGCTCCTCCGAGTGGCATTCGATTTTTATACGCAACCCTTGAACAGCAGAACGCGTCACGCTACATTCAAACAATCCTCTATGCCCTCCTCCGTCATCGACCTCACCAAAGAACTCATCTCCTTCCGCTCGAGTCACGCCCATCGCGACATGATTTGGTCGATCACAGATTTTGTGGAGCGCTATTTTAAAAACACCGCTCTCACCATCGAACGTTTTTCATCCAAAGAAACCCCTTCTATTTTGATCACGAAAGGCACGCGCACGCCACGTATCCTCCTCTGTGGCCACCTCGACGTCATCGACGGCACCGATGATCAATTCAACGCGTACGAAGAAGGTGGCAAACTCTTCGGTCGTGGCTCGATCGACATGAAAAGTGGTAACGCCGTCCTCATGGAGCTCATGCACGAACACGCAGCCACCTCGCACGACGTCGGCCTGCTTCTCACCGGCGATGAAGAAGTCGGTGGGTTTGATGGCGCTAAACACGTGCTTGCACAAGGCGTCCATCCTGCCATCGCTGTCATTCCTGACGGCGGCTACGCTCCCCATCGCATCGTCGAAAAGGCCAAAGGCATTCTCTGGCTCGAACTCGAAGCCCGCGGCCGATCCGCCCACGGCTCCCGTCCATGGGAAGGCCAGAGCGCTATCGAAACACTCATGATCACGCTACAAGAAATCAAAAAACTCTTCACCCCTTCCGCCGATCATCCCGCTGATCGCTGGATCACTACCTGCAACATCGGTAAGATCCAAGGCGGCCACACTACCAACCAAGTCGCGACTGAAGCCAGCGCTTCGCTCGACATCCGTTACACCGAAGACGTGCGCCCAGAAGATTTGATCCGCATGGTCCAATCCCTCCTCCCGGAAAACGTCATCGTCCACGTCCGCTTCAACGAACCAATGACGCTCGTCGACCACGACAATCCACTCGTCTCCGCCTACAAACACGTGGTAACAAAAAGCGGTCTCACGGTAGAAAAAGCTCTCGACCATGGCTCCTCCGACGCCCGCTTCTTCTCCGCCCACGGCATCCCCTCTCTCATCTGCCAACCCCTCGGTGGCAACATGCACGCACCAGGAGAATGGGTTGATATCCAATCCGTAGAAACGTACAAAGAGTTGCTCAAAAACTACCTCGATCTAGTAGCGAAATAAGGCCGCACAAAACGGAGACCACGAAAACGAGATGTCTAAAACACATCTCGTTTTTTAGCCCCTTACGATTGACATCGCGGCAAAAAATTGCTCAAATGGTAAACACGAAAGGAACGAACATGGAAGAAGAGATGGACCTCGCGGCCTTCATCCTGCCGTACAGGAAAATCCCATCGAGGACGATTCTAGGAATCGTGGTCGAGTGGGAGTACGAGCTGTCTCTCCTCGAACGCAACGGAACTATCACGACGGCCGGTGGACTCCGCAACAACGGGGAAAGCTCCTACGACTGCGTCCGCCGAAAATTCAGGGATCAGCTCGGCATGGAAGCAACCGTCATCCATGCCGCACTGGCCCACATCGGAGGACACCTCCAGCATCGCCTCGTCGGCGTATGCTTCACCACCGAACAGATCAAGGTGGTAGGAGAACCAGCCGAGGGGTGCAAACGCATTCGTATGGACCTCAAGGAGGCGCTGCACCTCGCATCGCAAGGAGTGGGCGTGGACGACGCCTTCAGCATCCAGGTAATGGCTCTCTACATAGGACTGTTGGCCGTCGGAAAGATCAAGCCTCTTCTGTTTTAACACAACCCAATCCGCCCCTCACCCGCGCCATCCTGGCCGGGTCTCATGTTTTTATCCCCACCCGTTCTTGACGCCCATTTCAATCTCCGGCACATTAGAAATATCGATATGTCCAACCGCGCGTACGCCGATATGATCATCGCCTGCTCCACAAAGCAGACGAATCTTCGTGTTTGCGTACTTCCAGTCGTTAAGACGCACTCCCGCGGTGGACATCCCATGGCCTCATAGGTTTACACAAACCATCCATAGGAAAACCCCACCGCACAATCGGTGGGGTTTTTTGGAAAAAATCCCTTCATGAACCGACCGCTCGATACTTCCCTCGAGCTGTCACAAATGAAAGGAAGAAGGTCCCATGCCATTTGATGGAGAAGCGCGTGTGACACACTCCCACGTAACCCTAGTTGTCCGCTACGAAGGCAAGTCCGCTCGACTGCGCACCGGTCGCCGACTGGAGGCAGAGTCAGGAGACGACCTCCGTCTCTATCTCCTCTACGTCCAGACGATGAACCCTGACCACGAGGTCACCATCATCGTCAACGGACGATCAATCGAGGTCTCAATCAGCGACGTCGATCTCTGCGTCCGTCGCCAAGGCCCCACCCACTGCCATCCTGGACGCCACTCCGTCACGCAACTCCTGGATCCCTGATCCACTCCGTCACCTCTCCCCGCCCCTTCCTCCCCTCCTCACAGGACCCACCCGGGTCCTCTTCCTTTTTATATTGACGCACACATTCCCACCGATCACGATGAAGGCGGGAGAACACAATGAACCGAACGTCGAAGAGCCACGACATCAAGGCAGTGGTTCCCGACGTCGACGGAACCATTGCGCATCGAGAACAGCCCCTCCCCACACCCATCCGCACATTCCTCACGCGCACGCCACGTGCACCACGCTTCATCACGCTCGCCACGGGCAACGCCTTTGGCAGATTAGAAGTCCTCGACCTAACTAAACCGTGTTCCGCCCCCATCATCACCGAAGGCGGTGGCCGCATCGTGCACCCCGAGACCGGTGACACGGTGATCTCCCACCCGGTGGAGCAAGCCGCTCTCGAACGATTCGCTCAACGCGTCGTAAACGGAGACATCAACCTCCAGTACGCCTGCTACGCGAAAGACGGAGCGTTTCCATACACCTTCTTAGTAGCTCCAGACGAGCCTGTCCCCAAGCGCTACGCAAACGGAAACCCCCAGGTCTTCCGTAATGTAAACGAATTCGTAGAGAGCGCTTGGCACAGCAAGGCCTGCAAAATAAACTTTCGAATCCAACGTGATTCGGTCTGCCCAGGAGACCACTCGATCACCTGGAACGAGGGCTCCGCCGACCTCCTCGCTCGCGGGGTAAACAAGGCCACCGGCCTCATCGAGCTCACCCACCTCATCGGACTCTCCCTCTCTGAGGTGCTGTTCGCAGGAAATGACGAGAACGATCTAGAGCCTCTAGCCCTCCAAGGCCCACTCAAATTCGTCGTCGGCAACCACTTCACCGACGAAACCCTCCGAACGCTCGGCGTCCACGCTCGCGTGGAATCCCCCGAAGCCTTCGGACACGCCCTCCTCGACCTTTTTCCTTAATCGCCTCGCCCGCTCGTCGGGCTCTTGCTTTTTCTCGCTATAATTGCTAGATTCCAGCCACTCATTCACATACGCCTCGCCGGGATTTCCTGACGAAC
>CAZLPD010000041.1:1938-6126 GCA_964561355.1 uncultured Gammaproteobacteria bacterium | reverse complement strand
GGTGCTCACGCACGCGCCGCCGCAGTTGGTCTGCCCCGTCCCGCAGCGGATCGCTCCGCTGTCGAGGGGGAGGCAGCGCGCGCCGCGGCAAATCGTCCCGCTCGCGCAGGTGATGCCGCAGCCGCCGCAGTTGTTGTCGCTGATCAGGGTGTTGACGCAGGCCGTCCCGCAGGCCGCCGTCGGCTCGGGGCAGTTGAGGAGACACGATCCGCTCGCGCAGATCTGCCCCATCGCGCACACCGTACCGCACGTCCCGCAGTTGCGCGCGTCGCTGTTGAGGTTGACGCAGGTGCCGCCGCACATCGTCTGCGTCGTCGGGCACCGCGCCATCCCGCTGTCGAGCGGGCGGCAGGTGCCGAGATAGCAGACGTTGCCGGTGGTGCACGTGTTGCCGCAGGTGCCGCAGTTGGCGTTGCTGGTCGCAGTGTCGATGCAGGCGCCGTTGCACGCCGTGGTCCCCGAGGGGCACGGGAGCATGCACGCGCCGGCGCTGCAGACCTCGCGGCCGTGGCAGGCCTGGCCGCAGGCGCCGCAGTTGGCCGAGTCGGTGGCCGTGTTCACGCACGCGTTGCCGCAGAGGGCGAGCCCCCCCGGGCACGCGCACGCGCCGTTGTTGCACGACTGCACGCCGCTGCACACGTTGCCGCAGGCGCCGCAGTTGCTGTGGTCGGCGGCGGTGTTGACACACGCGCCGTTGCACAGGGTCTGGCCCGCGGGGCAGGCGCACGCGCCCGCCGAGCAGACCTGGCCCGCGCCGCACGCGTTGCCGCAGCGGCCGCAGTTCGAGGTGTCCGACTGGAAGGCCGACTGCATGACGCAGCGGCCGCCGCAGACGATCTGACCCTCGACCGTGCAGCCCTGGGGGGCCTGCGCGTCGGTCGTGGGCGCGCTCTGCACCCCGGCGTCGCCGCCGGTGTGCTCGATCTCCGCGGGCGCGCAGCCCACGAAGACGGCCATGATGATGCTCATGGCGAAGCAGTTGGAAGTGGCGAACCGCGCCACGCGGGGTCCGAAGACCAGGCCTACGATGATCGACATGGGTGAACGCATAGCGTCCTCCATCTGGGTTTGCCCGGCAGGCAATGAAAGCTACTCGACCTGCCAGGCGTGTGGTCCGAGAGCTCAATGGAAGGACGAAGGAATCATCCGTCTATTGAGCTCTCGGAACCGTTTGCTTTTACTCTTCACTCGAGTTGTCAAAGAATGTTTTGTTCTTCTCCTACTCGAGACGACCTTTGCAGATCGGCTCGAAGGGAGGGGCTAGCGAAGGAGTTCTAGCCCAGTCTCCTTGTTGGTTAGAGATGAGATGCGCGTCTGATTCCTTCAGTCAGACGCGTTCTGCGGGGAAGGTGCCCACCGTTCGTTTCGCAGGAGTGCGAACGGTGTTTGGTATCGACGCGAGCCGCGAGCGTCGATCAGTTCTGGTTCTGCGCCTCACCGCGGGGGTGCGGGGTGGCGTTGGGGACCGCGGGGAGCTGCTCGGGGAGGTTCTCCACGGCCTCGCGCGCCTGCCGCGCGGGGTCGTCGACCGGGTTGAGGTCGAACGTGACCTCGGCCGAGAAGACGCCGTACCAGTTGCTGGCGGTGGCACCTCCGAGCTGCCCGTTCATCAGCGAGACCGCGAGGCGGAGGTTGGTCCTCTCGCCGAAGCGCGGGGTCACGGCCAACCCGCCGCCGATCAGCCATCCGACCGACCCCGCCTTGACTCGCTCGGTCGCGGAGAGGTCGTACGACTGGAAGATCTGGGCGTTCATCACGGCGAGGAACGCGCCGATCCGGAGTCCGCTGTCCGACCGATAGCCCGCCTCGAGGTCTCCCCCGAAGAGGGCGCCGGGCCCGAGCCTCCCGACGCGGCCGAGCCCCCCGTGTCCCGCGAGAGATACGTAGAAGTTGTCGGCCGGCAGCCAGCGGGCCCCCACGCGGAGGCGCGCGGCCCAGAGCGTGTCGCCGTCGTTGGCGAGCGGCACCGCGACGGCCGCGCCGGCGCCGAGCTCACCCACCGGGATCAGCCGGGCGACTCCGGCGACGACGCGACCAATCACGCGGACCGCGTGATTCGTGCTGCCGAGTTGCCGACGGGTGTCGGCCTCGGTCGCCGTGTTCTGCCCGGTGACCACGTCTTGGGCCTGGTCGCGCGTCTGCTGCGCGGCCAGGTCCTGGCGGCGCTGCTCGGCCTGGTTGCGGTCGGCCTGCTGCAGGCTCTCGATCGCGGTGGTGTGCTGTCCCACCGTGGTTTCGAGCTGAGAAACCTGCGTCGAGAGCGAGGCGTAGTTCCGCTCGATCGTGCCCAGACGGCCTTCGATCGAGGCGAGACGCACGTTGATCGCCCGAATGCGGCCCATGATCACGTTCACGCGGGTGATCGTGACCTCGAGCTGCTGACGCGAACGCTCGCGGCAGAGCTCGAGCTGGCAGTTGGCGAGCTCGGCTGTGACCCGCGCGCGCTCCGCGCTGCAGGTGTTGAGCTCGGCCTGCACCCGGTCGCGCTCGGCACGCGCCGCGTCTCGCTCCGTGCGCACCTGGTCGCGCTCGTGACCCGTCGTCTCGAGGCGCGCGCGCAGGTCGCGGTTGCGCTGACTGAGGTCCGACACCGGGTTGGTGGGCCGCGGCGGAGGCGGGAGGCTCGCGTCGCCCGCATCACCGGCATCGGCGCCCGCATCGTTCTGGGCGAAAGCGGGGGCAGGCGCGAGGAGGAACACCATGCTGATGACGGCCAGCATGAACCGGTAGGGGTTGAGTGCGACGAACCGCGTCGCGCGGGTTCCGTATCCCTTCTTGATCGAACGAGACTGGGTGCCCATCGTGGGCCTCCTTCTTCTGTACCTGGCGGGCACAACGCGCTCGACCTGCCAGGGTGGTTTCGAGTGCTGAGTTGAGAGACGATGCAGATCATCTAGCAAGTTCAGCACTCGGAACCTTGATCTTTTCCTTGCGCGCCTATACCAGCATGGCGACGTAGGTGAAAGCGATTGATTGTGAGGAGCAGTTGCTGGAGCCGTCCCGTCGGGCTAGAGAAAGGAGGAGGCTCTCTAGCTAGTCGGAACGGCTTCAGAAACCGTTTATGGCTGTTATTACGAGAAAAGACGTCCGAGGTGGTCCATATCGATACTGAACCGCACTCGTACGTCTTCCTGTTTTTATGTCAATGAAGCTGTTTTAACCCCTATGCTTATCTAAGCCATTTCGGTGGGTACTGCCAGAGACACATGTCCCAATGAGGGAACGTATTAATGTATCAAAAATTGACGGTTTCGTCAAGGGTTGCCAGAGGCCGGAAAAGCCGCTAACCTAGGCCACGAAATCAAGCTCTCACGTCCTTGTCGTACAATGGATAGTACAGCAGCCTTCTAAGCTGCGAATGATGGTTCGATTCCATCCGAGGACACCACGTAAAAACAGCACTTAACCGTGTTGTTTTTTGTTGGTGCTGTTCACGTGGCGCTGCCGGTTATAAAAGGCTAATATTAGCCTTTTACCGTAAATAAAAATTCTGGAAATGAGAAACCCCGGCGCGACACTTGTCGACACCGGGGCGAGCCTGGGACCGAGAACCGGCCGCAGCGGCAGCTATGCTCACGAGGAGCTGCCTTGAGACTGATGACTAGTAGCCAGCGTACGCGCATCATCGGACGCGTACTCTGTTGGCTGGACTGCTTCCACGCTTGCTACCTCTTAGCAGACTAGCGGCGGCAGCAGTAGTAGAGCTGACCCTCCTTCTCGGCGGGCTCGGTGATGAGCCCCCCGTACCCGCAGACCGGGTCGGCGGAGGGGTCGCTGGCTCCCGAGGTGGGGTCGTACTCGACCCGCGTGAGCCCCGGGTCGCATTGCCCTGCGATGGCGGGGAGCCCCGGGCGTCCGATGCTGCCGGGGTTGAACGGCGGGGCGGGGTCGCGGCGGGGCGGGGCGGGGTTCGGGTCGCGTTCGCGGTCACCACCACCGCCGTGGTGCTCCTCGGTGGTGGTGCCGCCGCCGGCGTGCTCGCCACCGCCGATGATGGCCTGCGCACCCTTGAAGACGACGAAGGCCAGGACGAGGGCGCCGAGGGCCATCAGCACCCAGGTCGAGACCGAGAGCCCCTTGTACCAGGGCTGCGGCGCGACGGGCTGGGGCTGAGCGACGGGGGCGACGGGCGCGACGGGGGCCACGGGCGCGACGGGGGCCACGGGGGCCACGGGCGCGACGGGCGCG
>CAZLPD010000041.1:0-1838 GCA_964561355.1 uncultured Gammaproteobacteria bacterium | reverse complement strand
GTGACTACCTCGTGCAGATGAGAAAGATCAGGGGGTCGGCGTTCCCGCGCCGGGCTGGGGGGGCTGCTGCGGCTGCTTGGCCGCCATCTCCGCGATGATGGCCTGCCCGAGGGTGTCGGGCGTGCCACCGGCGGCGACGCGCTCGGCCTCGAGCTTGGCGACCTGGGACTTGAAGTCCTTGGCCTTGCTGTCGTCGAGCTTGCCCTTGCAGGCGTCGCACGAGGTGGTCGTCCCGTAGACCACCACGTGGCCCTTGCTGCAGGCGTCGCTGGCCTTCTTGCACCAGCGGTAGCGGGGCTGCGGGAGGGGCGGCGGGGTGACGACGGGCTGCGCGACGACCGGGGCGACGGGAGCGACCACGGGGGCCACCACCGGCGCGACGGGCGTACCGATCTCGTGCCCGCAGTTCCCGCAGTACTTGGCGGCGGGGTCGGTGCACGGGGTGGTGCACTTCTCGCAGATGCGGGGCGGCGGGGTGACGACGGGCTGCGCGATGGGGGCGACGACCGGCGCGACCGGCGCGACGGGCGCCACGGACTGCTGCTGCACGACGGGCTGGCCGTTCACGATGCGCTTGCCGTTACGGCAGACATCGCAGAAGGCCGAGTCCGGCTTGCGCAGGTTGTGCGCGGAGTTGAACGGGCACGGGGGCCCGAGGCGGGTGTTGGCCTTCGCCGGCGCGGCGGGGGCCGGCTGCGCGGGCTGCTGCGCGACGACCGGAGCGGCGGGAGCGACCACGGGGGCCACCACCGGCGCGACGGGCGCCGCGGGCTGCTGCACGACGACGGGCTGCGCGGGCGCGATGGCGGCGGCCACGGGGACCACCACCTTCTTGCTCGGCTGTTCGGCGCGACACTCGGGGCAGAACCTCGAGTCGATCTTCGGCAGGGTCCAGCCGCAGCCGACGCAGAACGCGACCTTCGGCAGGAGCGCGCGCAGCGTCTTGGCCGCGGCGGCGGAACCCTCCTCCTCGTCGTCCTCGCTGACGCGCTTCTCCTCGAAGACGTCCGAGGAGTCACGCAGATTCTGCGTGATGATCTTGAGGAGCTTGGCCTCCTCCGTGCCGTCGGGGTTCGGGTCACCCTTCTTCTTGCCCTGGAACAGCTCGAAGAAGATGACGTCGATGATCGACAGCGGCGCGAAGCCGTTGCGCTCGAGCGGGTTGATCGCCACCATCCACTCCTCGCCGACCTTCGCCCGACTGCCCTTGAACCGGGCGGCGGTCGAGAGGCCGACGATCGTCTCACGGCGCGCGGTGTAGGTCGCGGTGCCGACCTGCTGAGCGTTGGCGTTGCGCGGGACCAGGCAGAAGCCCTGGCCGTGCGTCACCACGTGCCCCGGGTTGCCGTTGCTCCGAACGAGCGAGCGGAACGGAATACGCATCCAGGTGCGCTTCACGTCCTTCTCGCCCTTGAAGGGGACCACGCGCGTCTCGATGCCACGCCCCTTGTCGGCGAGCGCGGACGAGAGCTCGATGTGGCTTCCGATGCTCGGGAACCGGAGACCGAACTCCTCCGAGGGGATGACTCCGGATACCGGGACCGCGAACGAGGCCACGAGCTCGGGGATCACCATCGGCGGGCGCGGGATACCCGCCTCCTTGAGTGCCTGACGAATGTCGCCGGGCAGGAGGATGAGGGCATCGCGGTACTCGATCTTCACCAGCGAGGTGTAGAGGTCCGCGTACCCACGCGAAGAGAGAAGAGGCTGGACACGCTTGGTGTCCTCACGGGAGAAATCGACGGCCATGGCGGCTCACTTTCATTGATGTCCGTCCAGCGCGAGGCGCCGAACTTCCGTTGTTGCCATGCTCATCTCCTTGCGAGAGACGAGCGCCT
>CAZLPD010000040.1:2653-6520 GCA_964561355.1 uncultured Gammaproteobacteria bacterium | reverse complement strand
AGTCATCGTCCATGGCGTGCAAGGAACGGCAGAAGTGCTGGCGTGCATGAAAGAAATGGACGTATTGCTGGTACCATCCCTCATCCACGAAAACCAACCTACCGTGATTCTTGAGGCAGCCTCCGTTGGATTACCGGTTATTGCCTCCCACCGCGGGGGTATCATCGAGACGTTGGATATTGCCGCCGCACGCATGGTGTGTGATCCAAAGCACGTGGAAGCCTGGTGTCATGCGATCGAGCGATTGGAAGACTCGAAAGTCTACGCGCATCAATCGCATCTCATGCGTCATATCGCAGAAGCACACGAACCGGCTAAATACGCGCAACGATTTATCTATTTGCTCGCATCTAAGACGCGATAGACGCGCACGTCGCCCTGACCAAACACCCGTCCTTCACCCATAAGGTGAGAGAGGTGATCAGCGACATCGTCAGCTTGCCACCAATAGCTATTGAGAACGACATAGACGCGCTTGCTTTGGCCAAGGGCGCTCGCTTTGCGTAGATCATCTCCCGTCACATCGTTGCTCGTAGCACGTAAAAACACCTGATACAGCGGTCCACCTGTTGGGACGGGGTAAAAGAAGACATCGCCGGCGTAGCGTTTGAAGCCGAGTTCCGAGATAGCTGCTGCGCTCACAGATTGATCTGCGAGCACGGTGTACGGCTCGCCGCCAGCATCACGATCAATCCAACGCACAGCCTCTTTATCTGCCGCGCTTACATTCCATCCATGTTCGATGTGGGTCGCGTCATGATAAGGGAGAGCGCGATAGATACGCGCCGCTTGCCACGCCATCGCAAAGACAAGGAGGCTGTAAAGCACGAGCGCTGGCCCACGCTTCACACGCTCCCACACCAGAGCAAAGCCCGTCAGCGCAGCGGGAATGAGAAGAAGCTGCCCCACAAGAATAAGGCGAGCCGTGTAGTCCTGGCGCTCATAATCAATCAAGAAGGCGAAGGTAGCTGCTTGCTGCATGAGCCAAGCGACAAAGATCGTAAGGAGCCCTGCCGCCGCAAGCCATGAAGAAGCGGTGCTCGTCTCGTCATGAGATTCAGTTACATGCGCGGCATGGCGTGTGCGTATCGATCCCACCACCGCAAGAAGAGTAAGGAGGAGGGGAGTAAGAAACTCAACAAAGTTCGCCCAGTCCGCAAAGAGCGAGATGCGAAGCGCGGGAGAAAGAAAAAGGTCCCTAAGCGCACGAAGCCATTCAAGCGAAGCAATCTGCTGAAGATGCCACGTGACTTGTGTTCCGGCGTGACTGTTCAGAACAAAAGCAAGAGGAACAATGATCGCGATACCAAGAGTGATGATAAGCGCTCCAATCGAACGCGTGATGCGATGATGAGCTAGTTCCGGGCACCACAGAGCAAGGATGATGCCACCAAGAAGTGGAAGTCCCGCAAGTGGATGGATAGCGACGCTCCACGCGCCAAAGACCAGCGCAGGCCAACGGCGAACGGGTGCGGAAGATGTGCTCGCGAGTAGAAGACCGCTCAAGCCGACCAAATACGCGAGAGACTGAGGAGTGGTGGTGATCCATGGTCGCAGCGGAACAAGAAGAACGAGCGCGAGGATGTACGCACCTATCCATCGCGAACGTCGCAAAGCGAGCGTGGCAGTAAGGAGGGGAATGATGCCAGCCAAAAGAAAAGCATCGATGGTCTGAACAGAAAGGTTCAGCGTACGTGCCAGCCAAGTCACGAGGGTATATTGGCCAATATAGTACAGAGGCTTTGGATGCAGTGTACCAGTGGCGAACAAGAGTCGCTCGCTCTCACGATGAAGAAACCCATCAAAGCCAAACCCAAGAGGGTAGACGAGCACGGTGATGAGGGCGAGGGTCAAAAAAAACAGACTCGAAACAATCCACGCGTGCGTAGACGATCGTTTCCACCACACAAGCAGCCAAAGGCCGCTGACGATAAATAGGAGTGCGAGGATAGTTCCTGGGGGAAGAATCGCCCACGGTGTGCGAATGGCAAGGGTGGTGGCCGCATCGCGAGCATGAGAGAGGACGAAGATCGTGCCTACAGAAGCAAGCGCGTAAAATGCCGCATACGATCCGTAAAGAGATAGGCGCGCCACTCGAGAAAGAGGCGCTGCCTCATCCTCTTCAAGAGAGGATTCCTCCGCGGTGAAACAGGCGACCGTATACAGGCTGGCGGTAGCGAGGATCTGGGCAAAGATGTCTGTAAAAAGACCGAGGGTTGGGAGAAGATGATAAGCAGCTGTCTGCAAAATAGATTGGAGCCCGAGCAGCATCGTGACGGCAAGAAAGAGACGTGGAGGAGAGGAATGGTCAGGAAAAAACGTGGGAGCCAGGGTATGGCTCGCGTACAAAAGGCAAAAAAGCTGAATGGCGGTAAGGACGATGGTTTGCGGGGCAAAGACAGCGGCTCCAAGAAGGGCGATCCCAAAAAGAAGGGCTTCCACAGCGAGGCGAAGACGAGGGCTCATGTGCCTATCCTAGTCGAAAACGCGCCCGAGCGGTAGATTTACGGGGATACCTATGCTCATGACGAACGAGAACGTTCAGCTATTTTTCCATGATCGGTTCATGGAAAAAACTGTCCTTCGCCTGATTCCTCGCTGGATACATCCCAATCACGTCACCGTGCTGCGCGTCCTTCTCACGCCGATCGTCCTCTATTTTCTATGGAGTGAGCGTTGGTCGATTGTGCTCCCGCTCTTTCTCTTCACGGCCTTCACGGATGCGATAGACGGATCGCTGGCTCGTACACGTAAACAAATCACCATGTGGGGCACGGCAGCGGATCCTGCGGCGGATAAGCTGCTCATCGCCTCGGTGATGGTGCTCTTTGTCGCGCGCGAGGTGAACCCAGCCTTCGCTATCATCATCGTTTGCGTGGAGATATTGATCGCGGGTGCAGCATTATATCGTCGCGCTCATGGGAAAGTTGCTTCGGCGAACGAATACGGTAAGATCAAAATGGTGCTGCAAGTCCTTGGCGTCAGCTTCTTGCTTCTAGCACGATTTATGCACTTCGAAATGGCCGTTCCATTTGCGATAGGCACGCTCGGTGTCGCCATCATCTTCGCGCTCGTATCTCTACTGACCTACGGTATCTAACCTATGTCCATCCTGTATAAGCTAAAATCACGCGTTCCGGAGTCCTGGCTTCGTCCGTATCACTTGTTCCTCGCGCATGCGGCGGCGGTTTGGTATGGCCATCCGTCTCGCGAGCTTGTAGTGATCGGCGTGACCGGCACAAACGGAAAAACAACCACAAGCTACTTGATTGCAAAAACCCTCGAAGCCTCTGGGTTCCAAACGGGGTGCACAACAACTGCTCTCATGAAGATCGGCGAACGTGAGTGGATTAACCGCACCAAAATGACGATGCCTGGACGGTTCTTCATCCAACGCATGCTGCGTGACATGGTGAAGGCGGGTTGTCGTTACGCTGTCATCGAAACCTCTTCGCAAGGGATCACCCAGTTTCGTCACGTGGGCATCGATTACGATGTGGCAGTCTTCACGAATCTCACGCCTGAACACATAGAGGCGCATGGAGGATTTGAGAACTACAAACAAGCCAAGGCGGAGCTCTTCAAAGCGGTGGGTAATGCGCCCGCAAAAACGATCAAAGGTATCCCTGTTCAAAAGGCATTGGTGTTGAATCGAGAAGATAAGCACGCCGAGTTTTACGCATCCCAAGCTCCCAACGTATCTCATATTTGGTATGGGTTGAACCCAGGAACCGCAGACGTCGCGCCCAAAAATCCAACCTATCAGGCCCTAACGACGGATTTTTCCCTGGACGGCGTACCTATCTCTATCCACCTCGCCGGACGTCACAACCTCGAGAACGGATTGGCGGCTTTGGCGGTCTCTCG
>CAZLPD010000040.1:0-2553 GCA_964561355.1 uncultured Gammaproteobacteria bacterium | reverse complement strand
GCAGCAGGCGCGCTAGAAGGCGGAAAACATCTCAATGACGATCTCTTCTTGATTCAGGATCGCCAAGAAGCTATTACAAAAGCGATGCAGCTTGCGCGGCCAGGCGACCTCGTCTTGCTAACGGGGAAAGGTTGCGAGCCATGGATCTGTGTAGCAAATGGAGAAAAGCTGCCATGGAACGAGCGCGTCGCGGCGGAAAAGGGGATACAGGAAGCGAGAAAATAACGAATGTACGCAGGGAGGTTTATTCGCTACTATACCGACATGTTACATCTTACCGATGTGATCCAACCTAAGCCCGATGAGCATGTCGAGGCAGTCTTTCGTCGACATCGTTCCTCGCTCATTCCTTCGCTCTGCGGGGCGGCTCTTTTGATCGCCATCCCATTTTTCTGGCTATTCTCCCTCACGCGCGCAGGCTCGGTTGGCGTGATCACGTTTGCACTTCTTCTCGCAGCTGGACTGGTGATTGGTATTAGATCGTTGCTTTTGTGGGACGCAAACGCCCTCATCGTAACCAACGAACGTCTTGTCTGTGTGCGTCAAAAAGGAATCTGGCATCGCGTGGTGCAAGAAGTCGCTTTGCATTCCATCCACGAGCTCACGTGCGAATCTCATGGCATGAAGGAAACGTTTTTTCATATCGGAACGCTACGTGTACGTGCCGGAGGATCGACGGGAGAGCTGGTGGTAGAGCGTATTGCTGGGCCAGAACGCGCCCGAGCGATCATTGAGCAGTTACGTGAGGCAAAGCCACGCGTCTCGTCGTCAGCTCTCCATAAAGAGGTCCATGCGCTCGTTGACCATGCGTCTGTGTCCACGCTCGAGACGGTAAAAGCGCTCCTAGAAAAGCAACGCGCATAATATGGCTCGCGAATCGTTCATGGGTGGAAATCGACACGCACGTTGGTCATGGCTCTTCGCGGTAAGCGGGGTGCTTCTGATTTTGACAGCGATCTCAAGCGCTCGCGAAACCTATCAAGGCTGGAAAGTAAACCAAGAGATCCACGGCTTACGGGCGCAGGTAGAGGCCCTAGAAGGTCGACGTGTGCACTTGGCCGACGCTCTTTCGCGCTTGCAGGCTCCCGATTCCGTCGACCGGGAAGCTCGCGTACGTCTTGGACTGCAAAAACCAGGGGAGCAAGTGTTTGTTCTAAGAGACGCAGCGTTAGGAACGCATACAGACAACCAAGTCACGGTACCGGTAGCAGATGAGCAGCAGGATGAGCCGAATGCGCGCAAATGGTTTCGTTATTTTTTCCACCCAGCCTTATAATCAATGCATGTATGCATATCACTCCTAAAGCTTTAATTGCAACGACTCTCGTCGTTCTGGTTCTTCTCGGCGGATTCGGGTATCTAGCCAACGCCCTTTACTGGCATCCACAAGATCGCCCATGGGTGCGTACGCTCGTAACGCGTCTCCCAATCCCTGTCGCGCGTGTCAGCGGTCAATACGTACGCTACGGCGATTACTTAGTTCAACAAGACGCGACCAAAGTCTTCTTGCACAGCCCCGTCACACAAGGGCAGCCCATGCCAAAAGATTTAGACGCGGCCGGCAATCAACTCATCCTCGATCAACTCGTGCGCGGAGCAGCCGTCCGATCCATGGCGCAAGCAGCACATATCGAATTAAGTCCAAAGGATGTCGACACCTCGTACGATGCCCTCGTTGCTCGCGCCGGCACTTCCACCGACCCAGGAGAAATCAAGTCCTACCTCCACGACGCCTTCGGATGGGACGTCGATGAATTCAAGAAACGCGTAGTAGCTCCAGCTACCCTCGAAACAGCCGTACGTCAGGAGGTCTACAAAAACGACGATGCAGCCTTTGAAAAAGCGTTGGAGGAAGAGTTGAAGAAGGTGGTGAAATATATTCAGATCTAGCTCCCGCGTAAGAAGGATGGTAACGAAAATCCCACGAAAGGTGGGATTTTTGAAATGCGTGCAGGCTTGACCACGTTTCTAGTATGGGGTAGCGTCCCTGGTCGGTTGCTGACAAGAAGGAGAACGCTGACATGGAATTCTGGAATATCGGTCGCGGTGGCAGGGTATGGGCGAAATACGAAGTGCCCGAAGCGGAAGCTAAGAAGCCGCTCGTGGCGGTTCTTCGTTACGTAATCGATCATCGCCCTCGGTGCAAGACCTTTTGGCTGGTCTTCAACGCCGAAGAAACGGCGCGCTTCGAAGAGGCGGGTAAGCTCCTCGTTGAGACGAAGCCGGCCGCGATGGCGATTCTCGACGCGGCGATCCACATCTTCTCGCGGACCTGCTTGGGTCCGATCTCGAGCGCACACGTCCCTGATGACCCCAGGCTTCCCATCGGAGCGTGGACGGCCACTAACACACATCTCGCGATCCGCTTCGGCGGGTAGTCGCGAACCTCTCGCCGCACGCGGACAGAACTGTCCCTGTGCGGTTCTGTCGTTTAAAGAGATTGATCAAGAAAACAAAACACACGCCGATGGGCGTGTGTTTTTGTGGAGCCAGCTCCGGGATTTGAACCCGGGACCTCTGCTTTACGAAAGCATTGCTCTACCAACTGAGCTA
>CAZLPD010000039.1:0-7017 GCA_964561355.1 uncultured Gammaproteobacteria bacterium | reverse complement strand
CGCGCACGAGGCTGATGAAGCTCTGTTCTAATAGACGGTGTCTCTTCTGGTCCCGGGTTTGGCAGAATCTCTGAGTGGACTTGATTATCCTTGAGCAACGATCTCCAACGATGCTGCTCTACCAACCAAAACGTTGGCGAGATCACGAGCGATGGTCGACCAAAATACATGCTACGAAGTGCGGCCCAGAAGAGCTGCCAGAAGGTTACCGGGCGCAAACTAAATAGCTGACCAGATGGTTCAAACAGCTGGATGTCGTGCAGCATGTGCACCCAACGCACGCCGGATGCTTTGACGAGACTTGGCGTTCCAAATCCACAGCCTGTGAGGTTGTGTGTCAGGAGCACGTCTGGACGCCAAGCCAGGATATCGTTTGCTAACGATCGGTTAGGTGCTAAATCACGAAGATGATGGAAAAATCTTGCGAACGGACTCTCTCGAAACCAGGGTACTTCTGGGGCCCACACACGTACTTCATGCCCTGCGGCGCGCAGCATCTCGACCTGTTGAGCGGCAATACGTGAAGCACCCCCCACGTCACGTGGCGGGTAGGCATTCGTGAGTACCGCTACTTTCATGAACATACTTGGTTGTATACCTCGAGCAAGCGGTCGAGGTGACGTGGGGCGCTGTATACGCTGAGCGCGTGGGCGCGAGCGGCTTCAGAGAGCGTGGTCCTAAGCGTCTCGTTCGTCAATACGCGCTTGAGGGCGTTTGCGAGGTCAGAGACGGAACCCGGTTCGACGAGGAGCCCTGTTTTTTCATCACGAACCACCGTACGTACCCCAGGCAAACGGGAGGCAACCACAGGGATTCCACACGCCTGAGCCTCTACCGCCACCAATCCAAAGGCCTCCGCCGCACTTACCGATGGGAATGCGAGCACAGTTGCCGCACGATAAAAATCACGTAACGCGTCTCTTTGGACGCGACCATGAAAACGGATGCGCGCCGCTAACCCCATCTCTTGCGCACGCTTTTCGTAGGATGCGCGCTCGGATCCATCGCCGACGACGTCGAGCACGACGTCACCCGGGAGCATCTGCATCGCGTTGAGCAGGACGGATAAGCCTTTAAAGTCGTGCGCTTTGTCGAGGCCGCCAACGAAGAGAACGGAGCGACCGTCGTCATGTGGGGGCGGGTTTGAAACCCGCTCTTTGGACAGACTGGCGGGAGAGAAAAAATCTGTATCTATGCCGAACGGGAGTTCGACGAGTTTGTCGCCGAGATCCTTTAGGATGTGACGCAGAGAAGATTGCTCGGCGTAGTCACGCGAGGATACGAGGACCTTTGCCGCGCGACGCAGGAGGAAGGGCTGGATGTATTTGCGATGTAGATCAAACATCGCTCCGCGCCAATCGCTGGCGGTCGCATCCATATGAAATGTGACCACAACCGGGACGCGAGAGCGCCACGCGAGCAGCCATTCTGCTACACCATACCAGGGATAGTGGAGATGGATTACGTCGGCGTTTTTGAGAACACCCGATAGACCACACGGTGTGGATGCGTTCCCGATACGCAACCACGTGGGGAGATGGATCACGTGATCGATCTTCGGCGATGATCGCTCTTTTGATGAGCTCGAAATAAGCACCGCGCGCGTTCCTCTTGCGCACAGTCCAACCACCTCGTCGTATGCGACTTGGCCGATTCCTCCGATTTCCGGTGGAGCTACGCAGGCGAGGTGGATGATACGCATATTATTAGGTGTTTTTTTGCTTCCACGCGTCGAGGGCTTCGCGACGAACGAGTTCCGTTAGCTGCCGTTCCAATTTGTGATGCGCAACATGAAGCTGGAATACCAAGATTAAAAGCGTAATGACGGCGGCATACAGAATCAAATCCGCTCCACGACCGACACCCAGGAATTGCGCAACCGTCGTCGTTACTTCTGGACGAGCAACCACTACAGCGGCGATGATCCAGACCACGCTCCAGGCTATAGCCTCCAACATCCGCACTGCCCCTTGCTTGGCGCGACGCCAGGTCATCGTGAGCGCTAGCGCTAAGACGATCCAGAGAAGAATACGAATCAACATAGTAGATTATTTACTTGCAAGCTCTCCCAATAAAAGATCCCACACGATCTTGATCGCGTTCCCCGCCTTCTGGCCTTTCTTCAAGGACGCCTCCGTGTAGCGGACAGGTACTGGCACTTCACGCCAACGGAACGACGATCGCGTCACAAAACGCAGGATCTCTGAACAGTGTGCCATCCCATCTTGCCCGAAGACGAGACCGCGTGCGACTTCGGCGCGCATAGCACGCAGTCCACTCTGTGGATCTGTCACCGTGCGCGGGATTCCTAGGGCGTAGGTACTGAAGACACGTGCCGCTTTTAGGAGCGCACGTCTTGAACGAGGCATTCCTTCTGCGGGGATTCCTAAAAACCGCGAGCCGTACACAATGTCGCACTCGTTGTTACGAAGGGGCTGAATCAGTGCTTCGAGCGTCGCTGGATCATGCTGCCCATCCGCATCCAGATGTAAGACGATATCTGCGCCACGTTCTAAAGCCGCCAACGTTCCCGTTTTAAGGGCGGCGCCTTGACCTCGATTCAGCCGATGCGAGAGGACGTGCACTCCTTCGGCGCGAGCGACTTCCGCAGTTTCATCCGCCGAGCCATCATCTACCACAATAATCTCTGTTACGCGGGTTTTGAGAGACGCCAAAACCTCCCGCAAACGGGAGGCCTCATTCCAGGCTGGGATGACGGCGATGAGTTTCATTGGGGCCACAGTAGCCTATTCCGCTCTATTTTCCAAGCGTTTTTACTTAACTCCCAAATCCCTGCAATCCCAGCAATGAACGATGGGAGACCGTGTATTCTATCGTCCGGCGGAGACCGTCTTCCAAGGTGACGAGTGGCAACCAACCCAGCGATTCTTTGGCTTTGCTTAAATCCGGCAAGCCGAGTGGAGTCATGAAGAGGAGCGGATCTTTGAAGGCGAGCTTGGAGGTTGAGCCCGTCATATCGATGATCTTTTGGGCGACATCGATGATGCGCACGTCTAGATCGCTTCCAACGTTTACAGGACCCAAGCCGACTGGTGCTGCCATGATTTTACACAACCCTTCGACCGCGTCCGACACGTAGAGGAGCGACGTATGGAAGGTTTCATCTCCGAATATTTCAAGCTCTTTTTGATCGAGGGCGTTCAAAATAAAATCCGGGATCATGTGTGCCTCGTAGAGTGGCGCTCTTGGACCATAGACGCGGAATAGGCGAGCGATGCGCACATCTAATCCGTGTACTTGGGCGTAGGTAGCGCACATGGTTTCTGCGAAGCGCTTACCTTCGTCGTAGCATGAGCGTGCCGAGAGCGTGTCTACGCAACCCTGCTCATCTTCGCGGAAGGCGTGTCCGTCGGCAGGACGACCGCCGTAAACCGTTGAGGTTGAGACGTGTACCAACTTCGCCTGAAAACGTTGGGCGGCATCCAAAATATTCTTCATGCCCAACGAGTTTGCGTAGAGCGTCTGCATCTTGAACTGATCAAAACGCTTAGGACTTGTTGGACAAGCGAGGTGATAGATCTCCTGAATCCCCTGCACCTTGATACGGAAACGCGCCAGTTCCGGGTATGCTTCTGGATCAAATGGCGCGGTGATGTCGTGACGGATGAATTCAAAATCGGCGTTCTTGAGCAAGCCATCGATGTTGGATTCTTGGCTTGTGGAAAAATTGTCCAAACAGATTACGCGAGCATTCCCCTGTTTGAGGAGCGCCTCACAGAGGAACGAACCGATGAATCCAGCTCCTCCCGTTACCAGGATGTTTTTCTTTTCAAAAATGACAGGTCGTTCAGGCATATGCGTTATGATATCACGTGCGTCGTGCGGAAGGTAAACAGTTTGTGTGCGACGTATGTATAGAATGGAATAAGGACCGCTACAACGAAGATCACAAGGAGATCATGCCCCCCAAGGACGTGATATCCGACCCAGAAGAGAAACGACTGGAGCGCGACCGCGCTTAATGCCACCAGCACATAACGCATTGCCTGGGTGCCGTGCGATCCTGCTGAGCGAAATGTCCAAGCCCTGTGCGCGAGGTAGTTTGCCACGCAGGTGATCGAGGTTGCTATGAAGTTTTCCAACGTACGATCGCCCTCTTTCCAAAGCCAGCGCGAGATCAGGATATACAACGCGTAATTGAAGACAAACGACAGTCCGCCAATGATAATGAAACGGGTAATGCGTTCAAACTCTTCGCGATGCTTGCGCCAAGCAGGAGGAAGGAGCGGGGTGATTCGATCAAATATCGGCGTAATCATAGGTTAGAGGGGTTTGAAAACTTTCTTTGGGGTGGGGCGAGGGCGTAGCGGCAATCGTTTGTTGAGAGGAGGTTTTATTCGCATGGCTTGCGTGGACGAGACAGCCGCATGCGTGGAAGATGTCGTTGCCGTAGTCACGACCACTGCCTTCGATTCCCCTAATGCACGACCGATGTTGAGACGACCATATCCAAATGTCCCTTTTGCGCCGAGCGGGACTGTCGCATCAAGTGGATCAACCGTTTCGTACAACCTGGTCTGGATCTGCTTTACCGTCCACTCTGGATGCGCCGATTTTAGCAGGGCCACAGCGCCTGACACGAGCGGTGCGGCGAGGCTTGTTCCGATGACCCCGTCGCGATAGGCCGGCACAGTATGAGCGAGTGGGCCGCCTTGGTGCGGGTAGCTTGGACGAGCGGCGAGGAGAGAATACGCCGGCGCGGAAATATCCGTACATTGCTTACCAAAGTTGGCGTAGAGCGCCTTTTGATCAAGGATGTCCGTTCCGCCTACACCAATCACCGCATCACGATCAAGATCGGTACATACGGGATAGGCGGGTGTTTTATCGAGATCCGTTCCTATTTTTGATGCGTCGTCATTTCCTGTTGCAGCCACAATCACCACGCCCGCGTCAGAAGCGCGGCGGATCATCTCATCGAGAGCAGGATCATCCTCGTATCCAACCAAACTTAGATTAATCACTTGTGCGCCCATGTTTACCGCATAGCGGATAGCCTGGATGATGTTTTCTGTTGTTCCCGAGCCGTCGGCGTCCAGCACCACCAATGGCATGATACGCACGTTCCAAGCGACACCCGCCATCCCAATACCATCGTTCCCTTTTGCGGCTATGAGCGAAGCAACCATCGTCCCATGACTCCACGTATCTTCAAGCTGCACCGGCGTAAATACCGGGCGCACGTCTGGGCCATTCGTCACAAAGTTCCACCCGTGAAAATCATCTACAAACCCGTTTCCATCGTTGTCGATCCCATCCCCCGCTTGTTCACGAGGATTCATCCACATATTCTCTCGCAGATCCGGGTGGCCGATGTCGATGCCACCATCAATAACGGCGACAACAATGTTTCGCGTTCCCGTGGTAACCGCCCAGGCCTGAGGCGCTCCAATTTGACGCAGATACCACTGATCCGCCCAACGAGGATCGTTTGGGATTACTTGTGTCGAGCTCGTCAATGACGCGGACACTGGAATCGTCACCATCTCTGAGTGGACCCCTTCCGCTCTCGCTACGGGAATACCACCTAACACAAGGCACACCCCCAATGAATACCCAATGAATCGGCTGATTTTCTTGCTTACCCGTTGGACAAATTCCATTAGTCTAGTCTACCGTATGCTCTGTAAATCCGCTACGCTATCGATAGAATCCTATGATCCAAGCTCAACAACGTCTCAAGCGCACCATCCTCATGGTTGGCGACCTTTTGCTCTTGGAGCTCTGCGTGGCTCTCACCCTCCTCGTGCGCTACGGCACCCTGCAGAATTGGCCGACGCATGTCGTGCCTTTTACGGTTGTCGCCTTCATGTGGTGCGTGGGGTTCTATATCGCTGGACTCTACGACCTCGCCCTCGGACAGGACACGCTTCGTTTGTTCCGCGCCTATCTTGAAGGCATGATCGCGAACCTTGGCTTGGCACTTGGCTTTTTTTATCTCATCCCCGTTTTTGGTATTGCTCCCCGTACCAACCTTGTCCTCTACTTCGTCATCGCCCTTTTGGTTGGGTATGCTTGGCGACTTCTTTTTCATCGCTTCATCGCTGGAGGCTTCGAACGTGAACGCGTGCTCTTTGTCGGCTCTGCAAAAGATGCTAGTCAGGTGTATACGCTTTTACGCACGAGCTCACTCGGGGCTGACCTTGTGGCCGCCGTTGTTACTCAAGGAGACTCCGATAAAAAGATCCCGCTCGTGTGGATTCGAGACACGACGAACCTTGAAAACGTTATCCGCGCTGAACGCATCCAAACCGTCGTTATTGGGACGCAGCTTGATGAGGTCCCTGGGATGACGAACGCGCTCTACAAGACGCTGTTTGACCATCTTACGATTCTTGACCGTGCTGAGCTCGAAGAAGCTACGACCGGCCGCATCCCCCTCTCCTACGTCAATCAGAGCTGGTTCTTGCAGCACCTCAACGAGTCTGAGAAAGCTTGGTATGAGTCGTTTAAGCGCGTGAGCGATGTGCTCCTTGCTATCCCCTTCGCTCTCGTAACACTTGCTCTCACGCCCTTCATCGCCCTTGCTATCGCGGTTAGCTCGCGTGGCCCGATCTTCTACTCACAAACGCGCGTTGGACGGCATGGCGTAAACTTTCGCATTTGGAAATTTCGTACGATGGATGCTGATGCAGAAAAAGACGGGCCACGTTTTACCGCTTCCACGAAGACCGATCCGCGGCTTTTTCCTCTTGGACGACTGCTTCGTCAACTGCGTATCGATGAACTCCCTCAGATCTGGAATGTCCTTCGTGGCGATCTCTCGTTTGTAGGACCGCGACCCGAGCGACCCGAGTTCGTGGAACCGCTTACCGAGCGCATGCCTTACTACAACCTGCGCCACCTTACACGACCAGGACTCACAGGATGGGCGCAAGTACGCTTTCTTACCCCGACATCGAGCCTGGAAGACAACCTCAAAAAACTTCAATACGACTTGTACTACATCAAGCATCGCTCACTCATGCTCGATCTCGCCATCCTGCTTAAGACCGT
>CAZLPD010000038.1:0-7185 GCA_964561355.1 uncultured Gammaproteobacteria bacterium | reverse complement strand
GATCCCTCCTTCCGTCCAACTCCACTCGGGATGACAAGCGGAAGTGTATAAAAACGTTCGACGCCCTCGGAAGAGTTTTTGCTCCGCCGAGGGCGTTGAGGTAAGAGGATGCGCCGAAGCGCGAGGAAGGTGCGCGCGGCTCTAGGAGCTCGTGGTCGGTCGTCTTTGGCTGGGATCCGTCAGCTCGAGGATGCGTTGAGCCAGCGCTGTCATCGCGGGGCTGAAGTGCGCGTGAGCCTTGGGCGGAGGAATCGTTCTGGGGGCAGGAGGTGCCATTGGCGGTCCGGGCACGAACCGAGCGATAGGCGCGGGAGCCGTCTCGATCCGTCTTCCGAGTTGAATCTTGGCCACCGGGGCGGGTGCGCGCGGGGGCAGGGGTCTGAACACTTTGTCTTCGTCCGACACTTCGTTGCCTCCAAAGGCATTTCCCATCGCTCTCCAATGGCGAGGGTGCCCCAATATACCAAAAACCACCCGTTTTGTCACGAGTGGTTGATGGTTGCTCTCTCTAGCGCCGTCGCATCACAAAAATCCGTCGTTTCACATGCTGATCCGCACGCGCGTACACAAGCTCTGCATCACCCTTCACCCAGCCAGCGAGTGGATCGACCATCTCGTACCCAAGGAGAATCGCTTCGTTGGAAATATCCACGCCTGTTTCTCCGTGAGCGCTCTGGTAGATCGGCCAAATGCCGACCAACATCGCACCGCTCGGCTGAATCTTCGCGAGCGAGATAAGCGTTTCACGCCACAGTTCCGATATGGTCTTCACTTCGCGATCAAGTTGCGCCATCGCTTCGTGGCCTTGCAGCGGCCGTCCCAAAAATCCTTCCGTCACCACAAGATCAATCGGATCGTGGATGCTGTCATGAATCACGCGCACATCGTGTGGAAACGAACGCATCTTCGCGCGCCGTTCACTTGAGATGAGTTTTTGCTCCACCATCCAATCTGTATTCCGTTCCGTATCCGCGATCTGTCGCGCTTCAATATCCGATCCAATGATATCCGCTGATTGCGCCATGAGCGCTGCTTCCATGAGCACCGTTCCACTGCCACAAAACGGATCGAGCACCGTATGCACGGCACGCGTTCCCATCCCAAGGTTCACCATGATGCGCGCAAGCTTCGGCGGCAACATGCCATTCCGCGCATCGCGCGCTGGACGTCCGTAGTCACGCAAACTCCAAGCGTCCGCGTTCTGCACGTGCGTCGTGATCCCTACATACGCCGTGTCGTGATCTTCGACGGCAACGATAATGTCGTACCCACTCGTCGTAAGGCCAAGCTTGGCAACTGCAGCCGGGCTCACCTGTCCTTCCTGATCCGCAAACCACCGTACAGATCGCCCCGTTTCTTTCAGCGCTTTTTTAAGATCGATCGGTAAACGTTTGAGTGCTCCACCGCTTCCATACGTCGTCACCGAAAACGTGAGCTTCGAGGTTCCCTCGCGTGGAGGCAGTGCCTCGGCAATCTTCTCGGCCGTGAGTTCATCCAATGGACACGAAAAGAGCACATCGCCAAGTTTGATGGTTCCGGCCAAGCGCTCCTGAAGCCAAGCGCCATCCCAAGTGTCAGCCTCGAGGATAGCAACAGGGCCAACGATTTTTGGGGCCCGTCCACCCAAAACAGCCTTGGTTTCGGCCAGCGAAAGTCGTGGGTGTGATCCAAACACCAAAAAGTGAGATGACATAGTCAAAAGGAGAATAGCTGCTCTTGGCCGTGGGGGCAACTAACACCGTAACCTTCTTGACCATAATTGGTATTTTTGTTGGCATACCTGGAATTCTCCGCGTGGGAAGAATCCATTTTGTACCCAGCTTATGCGCAGGAGCTAGTCTGAGGACAAAACGGGTTCTTCCCACACCCAAGAACCAGGGGCATGGCCCCGCGGAGGATTCGAATGGAAACGCACAGAATTGTTCGAGTCGGGAGCGCGTGGCTCCTGGCGGCGTGCGTCGCGATGTTCGCGGCGCTCGTTTCACTCTCCACGCCGGCGCAGGCTCAGCCCGCGCCGAGCTCGTCTGATGTCTGCGCGACTTTCGCGCAGCCGGTCGTCGTGCACATCGAGCACGATGTGCCGCTGCGGATGATCGTCGCCGCTGTCTGGGAAGGATACGACTGGGCGCAGGCCCAGGCCTTCCTGAACGGCGACAGCTGCGGCACCCCGCCGCCGCGCGCACTCAGCGCTCTGCCGAGCACAAGCTTCGGCAACGGTGAGACGATGACCCTGCGCGCCGTGGCGGGGACGTCCGAAAGGATGTTCGACCTCTCGCGCGCGACGGGCGTGAGCTTCGTCTCCGCCGCGTCGATCATCTGCACTTCCGGCAACGAGCGCGCCTTCGAGGCGCACTACACCCTCATCCATCACATTCCTGCAGACGCAGGTGTCGAGGATGATGATGCGGGCGTGCCGGTCGACGCCGGCTTCGTGCGTGAGGTCGAACGCGCAACGCTTCACCTCGACTGCACGAAGATGCTCAGAAACGCGACGGAGCCGCGTCAGTGGTTCCGTGAAAGCGTTCCTCGTAGCGCGTCGATCTACATCGGCGCCAAGGGCGGTCACGACGTGGTGCTCCCTCGCGGTGGCATCGCACGCCCCACCGAGCTCGCGTGTCGATCACTCGCCACGCTCGCCGACAGTCCGACGGACGACGTCGCACTCGTCGCACTCCGAAGCGCACTCCGAGACCCGGAGCCCATCGACGCATCCGTCCGCGCGATCGCAATCACGCGCATTACGAACGTGGCGGTCGACCTCGCGCGTCGGATCAACAATCCACCGCCGGGAACAGGGGGAGATACTGAAGAGCTCCGCATGATGCGCCTCGAAGTACGTCGCCTTCGTGGCGACAACGAGGCGCTTCGCGCACAGAACAGGGGCCTCCACACCACCATCGACACGCTCAAGGAGCTGCCGGAGTGGCTCGGAGGAGCAATCCTTTTCGTGCTCGTGCTCGCCGGCCTCTTTGCACATACGGCGTTTCTCTCCAACGACAGGTTGGCGAAAAGCAACAAAAAGCTTCGCGAGGAGTTCGCGCACACCACAGGTGTGTTGAAGGCGCTTGCTACGGATGTTCTGAAGCTGCTGCCGGAAGGCGACGCGCGACGCACGAGCATCGAAGAGATGCCGCCTGACGCGCTCGGTCGAACGGCGGTCGAGGCCCTGAGGGAGATCATCCACGTGATCACATCGGCTCGTGCGATGGATCGCGCGGATATCGAGCGTCTGCAAGGTCAGCTCGAGGCACATCACGAAGAGCCGGTGCCTGCGGTGTCGGCGGCAGGCCCCATCGTTCCCCCGCCACCGAACGTACCGACATCGTTCGACGACGAAACGGGCGTAAGCCCGTTTCCGTTCGGCGACGTCTCAGAACAACTCGGTTCTCCTGAGATCGACATGGTGAACCACATCATCTCGGTTGTTCGCGGGGCTGTGCATAGCCCTACGGAGCAAGTAGGTGATGATCAATTCGATTGCATGTCGTTCAGTGAACGGATCGCCTGGCTCTTCTGGGTACTGAGCGACTGGATTCGACAGAACGAAGAAGCCAGGCAGTGGCACGCGTTCTGGCACGGATCATACGAGGAGCTGGTTGCGGTCATCCTGGACATGCTCGCAAAGGACGATCCGCGGCGAGGCGCACTCGATCCCGTCGGACGTCACGACTTGGTAAAAAGGGTGTTGGTACAGATCGTCGAAGAGGCGAAGGAGCTTCGTCGACGGGAAGCCATCCCGCCCCCGCCGCACGAGAGCACTCGGCCCATGCCGTGCTTCACGCCTCCGGCACCCCCCGCACCCACCACGCCTCCGGCTTCAGGCGGTAACGAATAGACGGTCCCAAAGACCCCAGGTACGCGCACCTGGTAAACCAGCGCACAACTTCAACCTTCATCGAGCTCGACTCGATCCACTTCCGGGCGCCGATCCCAACCAACCTCGGCGGTTCGACAGAGCCTCATCTGTCCGCACCTTTTCTTCCTTACCCGCCTTGATGTTGCGCAGCATCTCGAGCGGGTTTCGTGTTTTTAAATAAATTGCTCTTTTTTCATCCCGACCGAAGTGGAGGGATCTTAGCTCCCCCAGATAATACCTATAGCCGTTGACTATTTCACTCAATCATGATGATTTTTCATCGTTATTGTCCCCGCGACAATAAACAGAGTCCGAAAACAGCAACGTTCGTATCCTAGGAGAGGTCGATGGAAGGACAGCTAAGAGTCAGGATCGCGCAGATCCTGGCGGCGCTCACAGCGCTCTGTATCTGCGCAACGGCGTGGGGTCAACCCATGCCGGCCCCGATCGTGACCGAGGCGCAAGCCTGCGGTCAGTGGTCGGAGCCGCTCACGATCGAGTTGCCGTCAGACCGACGCATCTCGATCGCTCGTCTTGTAGAGCTGGTCGCGGAGGACGTCTCCAACGCGCAGTTCCAGACGGCGCTCTTCGCGGCGCACGACGGCTTCCCGCTCACGCGAATGCGCACGCGCGAACCTCACTCCATGCACGGCGATTCACTCGTCGTGATGGTGGCGAACATCGTGCCCACCGCCGATGAGGCGACGCGCGACGCGATCACAGCACGTGTGCGCCAGATCCTGATGCATGCCGGCAGCGGCCGCATCTCGATCGAAGAAGACCGCATGTGCTGCGTCGTGCGCAACGCCGACGGAACGCGAAGCTGCGACACGCCAGTCGGAGGCTTCTGCGCCGACGGTCACCCGCAACAACGCATCTCGCGCAACCGCTTCCTCCGTCCATCGGAGACGACAGACAACTTCTTCACCGGATCCTACATCTCCGGTGGACCAGAGGTAGATCGGTCCAGCTGGCGCAGTGAGTCGGGCTACTCCTTTCGCGTCTTCGTGAAGCCGGGGTCGCACCCGCTCACGATCAACCTCGCACGCGTCTACGACACCGAACATCACCCGCGCCCCGCGGCCGTGCTCTGTCGAGAACTCCACTCGCTCAAGGACGCTCCGCCGCCCAGCGACGCAGCATCCAAGGAACGTATCTTTGCTCGCATGGCCGAACTCACCACGGCGACCATTGCCGAAGGCGAGATCAACGCTGCCATCTGGGCAACGGGTGTCGTGCGCGACGTAAGTGCTCGCGTGGCTGACCTCGAAGCGCTCCGTCGGTCCGAAGGAGTGCGCACCGATCTCGACGCGCGGTTGCACAATCGCTGGACAGAAATCCAGCGCGTGCGCACCGATCGCGACCACGCCAACGCACGCACCACCCACTGGCAGGGGATCACGATCCTCCTCGCCCTGCTCAGCGTCGCCGCCATCGCCGTCGGAATCTTCCTCGGCATCCGCCTCCGCGCCGCAGGCGTGAAACGCGAGATGGAGAAGTTTATCGCCGCGTTCGAACAAGAGGTGTTCCAGTGGCGCTGCTTCGCAGAGGGGTTGCTCGGGCAGGAACACGAGATCACGAGAAGGATTCAGCAGGAGTTCCAGGTCACGGAGCTTCAGCAGCGAGTGCTCGACCCAGGGCGCTTTCTTACATTCTTCGAGCTCGTTCGTGGCGGCGTGAATGGTGCTGTGGAGCAGATGAAGAAGGAGACAGCAGATATCAACAGGATCTTTCTGGAAGCCGTCAGCCAAGACAGTGTCAGTGAGCTACTCGGCTTCAAGAAAGTCGTCCTCAATGGCACAAATGCGCAAATCCTGAACACCCCCCTCAGCGCGCCACTCGTGCGCCGCCTTCTCGAAGGCACGATGCGAGCGCTTCACTCTCTCAAGGACGCTGAGCGAGCCCGCGACGGCTTGAGGGTTGTTCTGGAAGAGAGCGAGACTCGTCTCAAAGTCCTCACAGATGGGATTCATGAAGCGATGGCCGCCAAGAACTTCAAGGACGCCGAGACGATCCTCCTGGACACGCTCGCAACAGCGCTCAGCGGGGACCTCGCGACGCCGGTCATGGGTGTCCCGGCTGGTACACCTCACGGAGCCCTTCCATCAGGATAACGGTCTCCCAAGACCCCAGGTACGCGCACCTGGTAAACCAGCGCACAACTTCAACCTTCATCGAGCTCGACTCGATCAGTCTAAAGGGCGACCAGTCCCATAACCTGGCGGTTTCGGTACGTCGCTCGCGAGCGACCATGCCAGGCAGGGACCAAATCCTGCCGCATCCTCCTTATCTAGCCCGCCTCGATGTTGCGCAACATCATGGGCGGGTTTCGTGTTTTATAGATGGCCCCGTAGCCTTCGCACCCTTCTCTTCTTTTGTCGTCTCGACCGAAGTCCGACGAAGTGGAGAGACCTCATCCCGGGGCTTCTGCGTAGCTCCACGATTGATGCGTATCGCGCTACAAAGATCTCTCCACTCCACTTCGTTCCGGTCGAGACGACAAAGAGGGAAGCGGTCCCAACCCTTGCACCAACCCCAGTTTTATGGTGGAATATCGCACCGCCTACCGGTGTGGGTCGGATTCACAGGAGGACTGCGTTGTACGAAGCACACGACAGGGAAATGAAGAAGAGGCTCGGGTACGCGCGCTTCGTGGCGGTCATGATGTTGCTCGTCGCACTCATGGTCTGCCTCGAGGGGTTCATCCACTGGGCTCTTACGATCGCGCTCGTCGCGGTCGTGATCGGCCTCATCGCTCGCGCGAAGCGGCAGGACCTCGACCGCGAGGAAGACCGGCGTCTGGCGCTCGAAGCCGCCAACCGCGAGGCGGACACCCGTCGCGCTCAACGACTCGAAGTCGAGGCGGCCCACGCCACGAGGGTCCGAGAGCTCGAGGCGCGGATCCTCAGTATCCAAGCCGGCCAGGCCCCCTCCATCGAGGGAATGGAACTGCTGCTCAGCGACAAGGAGCGCTTGATCGGTCAGCTCCGTGGGACCCTGGCCGAGGTCGGCAAAGAGGACGCCACGTTCGCCGCCTGGCACCAGGCGATGGAGGATCAGAAGACCTCCTTCGAGGCTGAGCGCGCGGCGCTCAGGGACGGAGCGAAGTCAGCCGCTGAGATTGCGGCTGCGGAGATCGAGGCGCTCCGCGAGAGAATTCGCCACCTGGAGGCCGCCAAGACGACCAACGGTCACTCGGTCGACCATGCGGCTGCCGAGATGACGGACCAACAGTCGAACTAGGCCACAACCCAGCCAAAAAACCACCCTCTCAACACCCCTGGTCGCCCTCGTGCCACCAGGGTCTACGTATTTTTATAAGAAAAACC
>CAZLPD010000037.1:0-7649 GCA_964561355.1 uncultured Gammaproteobacteria bacterium | reverse complement strand
CGCGGATGAGAGTGACTTTTCCATCGTGAACAAGGACTTCGGCGGGGAGGAGGCGGCCGTTGTAGCGGTAGCTCATGCCGAAGCAGTAGGCTCCCATGTTTTCCATGACGAGGAGATCGCCTATTTCTAATGGAGGGAGATTGAGATCTTTGCCCCAGAGGTCGGTTTGTTCGCAGATTTGGCCGGTGAGGTTGGTTTTTTGGGTGGGGAGAACATCTTTGCCATCGACGCGGATGTGGTGATAGGCGTTGTAGAGGATGATGCGCGGGATGATGTTCATACCGAGATCACAGCCGACGATGGCTTGGTAGCCTTCTTTGGTGGCGTGGACTTTGCCGATGAGGTGACCGGCGTCGGCGACGAAGTAGCGGCCGGGTTCCATCACGAGACGCGGTGGTTTGAGACCGTATTCCATGGTTTTTTGACGAAACATATTTACGACACCTTCGGCGGTGGCTTCGAGGTCGAGCGGTTCTTCGCCCGGGCGATAGGGGACGCCGAGTCCGCCGCCGAGATCGATGAATTCGAATTCAATGCCGAGTTCGTTGTGAACACGTCCGATGATATCGAAGAGACGACCCGTGATTTCAGAAAAGTAGGCGGGATCGGTGACGCAGCTGCCGGCCATCATGTGGACGCCGAAGCGTTTGATGCCGGCGGATTGAGCGGCTTTGTAGGCGGCGAGGACTTGGTCGGGGTGGAGGCCAAACTTGGCTTCTGGGCCGCCTGTGACGTCGAAGTGGCCGACGTTGCTTTTGCCGATGCCTGGATTGATGCGGAAGGAGATGATGCTTGGCGTGCCGAATTGCAGGAGACGAGGAAGGAGCGTGATGTCGTCGAGATTGAAGATGACGCCGGATGCGAGGCCTTGTTTAAGGTCGGCGTCGGAGAGGAAGTTGCCGGAGAAGATGATGTCTTCGCCTTGGAGGCCGAGGGATTGGGCGAGTTGGACCTCGTTTAGACTTGCAGTGTCCATGCCGATGCCTTCTTGGCGCAAGATATGCGCGATGGCGGGGTTGCTGTTGGCTTTGATGGCGTAGTAGAGCTTGAGATCTGGATAGCGCGAAGCAAAGGCGTGGCGAACACGACGTGCGTTGTCACGGATACGTGCTTCGTCGTAGACGTACAGTGGTGTGCCGAATTGTGCGGCTAGATTTTTTACGGATACGCCGCCGATGAGAGATCCTTGAGGGTCTTGGTTCATACGTTGAGTGTAGCCTATGAGGCGCGGGCGTCAAAAAAGACGCGGCGTGCGTCTTTTTTGTGGGATTGTGACGGATGTTAGTGTGAGTGCTTTGTCCAACCAAATGCCATGAGTGCAGCAGCAACGAGGTTGAGGATGGCGTGGGCCATCATTTGGGAGGCGGGGAGGCCGAGGGCGAGCATGTAGACGTGGGTGGCAGCGACGAGGATAAGACCGATCCAAAAGGCGTACGAGGCGAGGGAGGATGTGTTCATATGGATCCATCATAGCACCTTCTGTCGTTTTACCTGCATTGTGATCGGGCCCTTCCCTTATCTCTCAGGGGGAGTAGAGTCGATAGGGAGGCGTTTCTATGTTTATTAGTCGAGTTCAGCGTTATGTGGCAGCTTTGCCGACGCTTGGTTCGCGAGCGGATGTGTCTCGACAGAGTGTTGCTACGCAGTTTTTTCGGGGCTTGTTCGTGATCCTCCTTGTGCTTGAAGTATTGAATGCGATTGGGATTCTCCATTTTGGTCTTACGTATACGTGGTCTGGGCTTGTGGTGACCGGCGCGGTTGTTTTTCTTGGGATTGAGGTCGTAGAGAGGATCATCTCTCGACGGATAGGGGCACATCTTCACTGGTCGACGTGGGGGTTGGCGTTTACTTCCATTTTCATTGATGCGTTTGGAGATATGACGCATCTTTATACGCAAGTTGGTTTTTACGATACGGTGGCGCACGCGATTGGGGGAGCGGTGACGGCTTTGGTTTTTGCTCAGATGATTGCGGGTTTGGCGCGAGCGTATCGACAGGGATTGTCTGCGCGTATTCAGATTTTATTGGCTTATACCGTAGCGATTTCTTTTGGGGCGTATTATGAAATGGAAGAGTATCTGGAGGATGCGTTAACGGGTTCTGGTCGTTCTGGTGGAAATGCTGATACTGCTTTGGATATTTGTATGGATGTTTTGGGAGCTACGCTTATGTTGGCGGTTTTGTTGATGTGGTTATATCGACAGGAGCGGGGGAGGCGAGCTTCGGTTGCGCGAGTGTTGCGATAGATTGTCGTGGTATACAAAAAACCTCCCGGTAAAGGGAGGTTTTTTGCTGAGCAAAGCCGTTATTAGGCTTGTGCAACAGCGCGGCGGACGTTCACAGCGCGAGGACCCTTTGGAGAGTCTTCTACTTCGAACGTGACAGCATCGCCCTGGCGAAGCTCGTCGAACATAACGTCAACGAGAGCATCGGAGTGAAAAAACACGTCTTTGGACTGTCCTTCTGGGGTGATGAAGCCGAAACCGCGGTCGGTGAGGGTCTTGATGATACCATTCATAGGAATTGTATAATTGCTTAAGGTTAATTATGAGTAAAATACGGGAAGTTCGACGACTCTTCTGATATTTTATTACGGATATTCTAGCAGAAAAATAGAAGAAAGTCAATGAAGACGGGTATTTACGCAATTTTGCAGGGTTATTTTGCCTTAGATGAGAGAAAAATGGGTGTGTGGGCTGCTCTAGTGGGGCGTGGTTTTTGTGTTCTTGACAGCCTCGTTGGAAATATGGAACGGGGTATGAAGAAGTGTTATTCTTATTTTAATGAAGTATGGTGCGTGAGCCTACTATTGGGGATGTTCTTCTTGCCTTACAGGATCATCGTACGATTCTTGAGGGGCTTTTGAGGAATGTTGATCAACGACTTAATGGGGTGGATGGGCGTTTAGATACGGTGGATCGTCGGTTGGATGGTGTTGAACGACGTTTGGATCTAGCTGACGGGCGTTTTGATGGGATGGAGCGGCAGTTTGAGGAGGTCTTTGAGGTTATTTCTGCTTTATCTTCTCATGTCGACGAGCGGATAGACGGTGTTGTGTCACAGATGGCCACGAAGGCGGATTTGCAGCGCTTTGTGACGAAGGAATATTTGGATGAGAAATTGGCGGATTTGCGGAGTGATTTGATTGTGATGGCTCGTAAGAGTAACAAGAAGTTTGAGGCGTTGATTGCGGATATGGTGTTTGAGAAGCGCATGCATCCAGCGACGGCACAGAGGATTTTGGCAATGGAGCCGTTTCCGCAGACGTAGTCTGACAATACAAAAACCGGGATGGGCCCGGTTTTTGTATTCTTCTTGGCTAGACCTCCTTTGCTGCTGTGTTTACTGGTGGGCGGAAGGGTTTGCCGCCGCCGAAGGGTGATTTTGTGTTACTCGATGGAGGGCGGGGGCTGCTGCTTGGTGGTCGACCTGTGTCGGCTGGGGCTGGTGGGTAGGTGTTGCCTTCGGCGCGCTTCATGGAGAGGTTTACGCGGCCGAGGGAGTCGATTTCGTGGACGATGACGTTGACCGTGTCACCGACTTTTACGATGTCGCCTACTTTTCCGACGCGGTAAGGAGCCATTTCGGAGATGTGTACCAAGCCTTCAATCTTTGGAAGGACTTCGACGAAGGCGCCGAACTCCATGAGGCGAGTGACTTTACCCGTGAAAGCTTCACCAGCTTTGACTTCGCGGGTGAGCTGGCGGACCCAGGCGACCGCGGCTTCGAGGGATTCTGGGTTGGCGCCGGTGATCATCACCGTGCCGTTGTCTTCGATGTCGATCTCGACTTTGTGGGTCGCGATGATCTCGTTGATGACTTTACCGCCAGGACCGATGACGTCGCGGATGCGGTCTGGGTTAATCATGAAGGAGACGATGCGCGGTGCGTATTTGGAAAGTTCGGCGCGAGGAGCAGGGATGACCTTTTCCATCATGTCGAGAATCTCGAGACGTGCGTCGCGGGCTTGCTTGAATGTTTGCTCGACGACATGCCATGGAAGACCGGATGTTTTGGTATCCATTTGGATGGCGGTGATGCCATCGCGGGTGCCGGCGATTTTGAAGTCCATGCCGCCTTCGCCATCTTCGAGATCTTGAAGATCGGTGATGACTTGGTAGCGACCGTTTTTCTCATCGCTTGCCATACCCATGGCGATACCGGCAACCGGAGCGGTGATTGGCACGCCTGCGTCCATAAGGGCGAGGGTGGATCCACAGGTTGCCCCCATCGAGCTTGAACCGTTGGAGCCGAGGACTTCGGAGACGGCGCGGATGGTGTAGGGGAATTGTTCTTTGGTTGGCATCACGGCTTGGAGGGCGCGTTCGGCGAGCGCACCGTGGCCGATTTCGCGACGACCTGGGCCGCGGTTTGGCTTGGTTTCACCAACGGAATAGCTTGGGAAGTTGTAGTGATGGAAATAGCGCTTGGTGGTTTGAAATTCCATCGTGTCGAGCGTCTGTTCCATGCCAGGAGCACCGAGGGTGATGCTTGAGAGGACCTGTGTTGAACCGCGTTGGAAGAGACCTGAACCGTGTGTGCGCGGCACGACGGCAACCATGGCACCGAGATCGCGGATTTCGGTGATGGAGCGACCATCGGCACGGCGCTTGGTGTCGAGGATTTGTTTGGTGATTTCGCCTTCGACAAACTCTTCGATGATGACATCGGCTTTTTTACGCATGTCCTTGCCGATGTTTTCGCTTGCGAGGTGTGCGTCCACTTCTTTTTTCAAGCGTGTGACTGCAGCCTTGCGATCGGCTTTGGATTTGAGAGGTTCGGCGAAGAGGAGACCGGTTTTATCGGCCAAGAAGGCACGCACTTTGTCGTGGAGGACCTGAAGTTCAGCGCGCTTGATGGATTCTTCCTCGTTCTTTGGCGCGAGGTGATCGATCTTGGTTTTGCCGACGGCTTGTTGGACGCGGTTGATGAGATCGATGATCGCACCGAGGTTTTGGTGCGCGAGCTTCATGGCTTCGAGGGCGACGTCTTCCGGAATGCGGTTCGCGCCTGCTTCGACCATGATGGTTTTTTCGGCGGTTCCTGCGACGACGAGATCGAGTTCACCGGTGTCGGTTTCTAGATACGTTGGCATCAGGATGAGTTTGCCATCTTTGCGACCAATACGGACCGCAGCGATAGGACCGTTCCAAGGAATGTTGGAGATGGCAAGGGCGCAGGCGGCACCGATTAATGCTGGAATGTCGGCGTCGTTTTCTTGATCATGCGAAAAGACGGTGGTGACGACGGCGACATCGTTGCGGAGACCGGCAGGAAAGAGAGGGCGGACGGCGCGATCGATAAGACGACCGGAAAGCACGGCTTCGTCGGTTGGACGGCCTTCGCGTTTGATGAAGCGCGAGCCTTTGATGCGGCCGGCGGCGTACATACGCTCTTCGAAGTCGACGCTGAGGGGGAAATAGCCGACATCTTCGCGGGCATCGCCGAGGGTGGCGGTACAGAGCGCGACGGTGTCACCGTAGCGAACGACACAGGAGCCGTTGGCTTGTTGGGCGAGCTGACCGACGGAGATGGAGAGCGTGCGGCCGGCGAGCTCCATGGAGAATTCTTTGGCGGGGGTGATCATAGATATCGTGAGTGAATCACACGTTGAATAAATGGGTTCACCCCGAGGCGGAAGTTGCGAACGCAACTCGGCGTCTCGGGGGGAATGTTGTGATGAACGCGCGGGCCTGATTGTTTTTTCTTTGACGGGTCCTGCTACTTCGGCACCCTGAAATGCTCGACTCGGAGTCTGCGCGTTTCAGGGGACCTACCTACGTGTCACCCGTCAAATCTTTTGTTGTCAGGCCCGCGCGTTCATCTCTTGTTTGGGGTTAGAACGTCACGCGAATGTTGCGACCCTTGGTGGGCGGCAATGGTTCCGACGCGTCGTCGTTAGGTAGAGTAGATGAAACAGGGGGCTTTCGTCCACGGGTGGGTTTGAAGATTGGGGTTTGTGGAGCTGAAGTCGCTGGCATTGGCATGCCAAGATCGAGATCTCCAAGCGGTTCGAGGACGGCTTTTAGGGCCTCGGCCTCTTCTTTTGAGAGAGGGCGAGGTTTTGTTTTTGGGATCGGAGGGAGGGTCGGTGGTGCTACTGGCGCTGCGGGAGCTGGGACACGGTGGCGGGAATGGAGGAGAAATTGCGTTGGGTTTTCTCCTAGATCGATGAAGTTATCGACGACTTCGCGGAATTGATTGTTGGTGGACGATCCAAAGGCTACGGCCTCGCAGACGATGCCGTTAGCTTTGAGATATTGGACGAGGGGGATGAAGTCGCCGTCGCCTGTGACGAGGACGACTACATCGACGCGTGAAGAGACGGCCATGGCGTCGACGGCCATCCCGACATCCCAGTCGGCTTTTTTCTCGCCGCTGGCAAATTCTTGCACGTCTTTCACTTTGAGTTCGATGCCGTTAGAGGTGAGTGCCTCAAAGAAAGCGGTTTCTTCACCGGTTTTGGATTTGGCGACGTAGGCGATGGCGCGAACGAGTTCGCGGTTGCCGACGGCGGCTTCGACGAGGGCGGGAAAGTTTACCCGCGAGCCATACAAATGCTTGGCCGAATGGTACATGTTTTGCGTATCGATAAAGATGGCGACACGCTGAGAAGGGCGTTGGATCATAAGAAAGGGGGAATTGGTCGTTTTCGTTTGTTTGACAGGTCCTGCCGCTGCGGCACCTTTCCATGCTCGATTGCACTCGGCAGACGGGGCATAACGTTCCCTCTGCGCGTGGAAAGGGATCCGCCTCCGCGTCACCCGTCAGACTTTCTTCGAAGACCAATGTAAAGGGGGAGTAAGTAAGGAGAGGGTGAAAATAGGCCTCTCGCAAAGATTGGGTGGATTAAGCTCCACGAATCGATAAAATAATACTGTATTTTTGCGATTTTGTCCAGAAATAACGAAGCGGGCGACGTGAGTCGGCCCGCAGGAGGGGTGGAGGGTGCGCACGAGGGCGCGAGTATGGTCAGTGTCCGATCAGGTTGGCGTTCGTGCTTGAGGCGTGTCCGGTGCGGGCGTCTACGTACTTCGCGTAGGCGGAGAGCAGAAGTCCTGCTGAAATGAGGAGGATGCGGGCGGTCGTGAGCGGACTGTTTCGATGGCTGCGAGGCATGACGCGTCTCCCCGTAAGGCGTTGCATCTCTCCGATGCAGAGAGATGGCTACTTCTTGCAAGCAGCGAGGTGGGATCGAGGAGGTCGATCGCACGTCGCTGCGGGCAAAAACATCAATCCCGGGAACGGCTCCCGGGATTGTATGCTTAGATTTTGAGTTTGGCCATGAGCTCGTCGTAGGCCTTGGAGTCCGTGCGCTTCAAGTAGCGCATGAGGCGGCGGCGTTCGCCAACCTTTTTGATGAGACCACGGCGGGAGGAAAAGTCCTTCTTGTGGGTTTTCAAGTGATCCGTGAGCTCTTTGACCTCTTCGCTCAAGATAGCGATCTGCACTTGAGGGGAACCGGTATCGGTCGCATGGGTCTTAAATTTCTCTATGACTTTCTTCTTCTTTTGTGGGTCCAACATGGGAATGGGGCGACGTTATCGTTCAGGACAGAGTGAATCGGTCGTGGGCGACATCGTCGGATAAGCGCGTTCGTCAGGAAATCCCGGCGAGGCGTATGTGAATGAGTGGCTGGAATCTAGCAA
>CAZLPD010000036.1:0-7713 GCA_964561355.1 uncultured Gammaproteobacteria bacterium | reverse complement strand
TCTCGTTCTAAGTTCGGTCTGGAGTGCAAAGCGCTCTTCGCTTGCGTCGCAAAACATTTTGACTTTCTCCCCTTCCGCTCTCGTTCGTATACCGGCAGCCAGCCTTCTCGAATCCGCTTGGAACGTTCGCGAGCATTGGGATATTTCTACCTCCACGCGTGTCCTCATCGCTCCCCACCATCTCGTTGCCTCCAAAGAAATCGCCTCCCTGTTCTCTTCTGTGCCTTTCAAACCTTCCAAAGTATTCGTCCTCTCCCCAGACCATTTCTCCCGAGGCTCATCGTCGCTAACAACGTCTCTCGCAACGTTCGTCTCCCCACAAGCAACCACCACCGTTGATAAAACAACCGTCTTACGCTTGCTCGCGGAACTCCCCGACCTGCACTTAAGCGACGCTCCATTCGAAAAAGAACACGGCGTGTTTGCCTTGCTCCCCTTCCTGGCAACCACATGGCCCGGCACGCCCGTCGTCCCCGTCACCATAAAAAACGAAACGTCTTCCTCGACACTTCAGTCTCTCTCCAAATCTGTATTGCGCGAACTCCAGCAAGACCCCTCCGCGCTCCTCGTCGTAAGCAGCGACTTCTCCCACTACCTACCGGCCGAGCTTGCCGACTTTCACGATGAACGGACACAGGAGGCTATTCGCGCCCTCGAAGCAGAAGCGGTCACCAACCTCGAAGTCGACGTGCCCGGTCCGCTCTTCGTGGGGCTCGTCGTTGCGCGCTCCCTTGGTCTCGGCGATGTTCGCATCCACGCCCACACCAACTCTCTCCGCCTCGCTCGCGCGCATCTCTCCCAAGAGTCCACCAGTCACCTCCTCGTCTCGTTCTCCAAAGGAGAAATCAAACGCCCTTGCGTATATGGCACTCAACAAACGATGACCACCCTTGTATTCGGGCCACTCGACATGTCCTTCGCAGATCCGCTGGTAAATCTCCGAGGCCAAGAAGAACGCGCGCTCCGCGGACAAGATGCGGTCTACTTTTCGAACGACGTGTGGTTCAACGCTCCAGACTTCAGAGATATCCAAGGCCCAAAGAACGTATACGACGGCGGAGGGTTCGGATCAGCACTCGCCTTTGATATCAATCCTCGGCATCGCGTTCCATCCCTGCGCGTTCGACGCCTCCCATTCTCCACCTCCGTGCTGGAAGTCTCCCTCTCAAAAAATTCCACCGCGCCTCAACTAGCCGTCGGCTTCGTCTCCGCTTGCGAGAATGATCCTACGCAAAAAAACAAAGCCTACCTCTTTCCATTAAAGTCCTCCGCAAGCGGCACAACCTTTGTTCTAGGCGATGATCGAATTAAAGCCCTAGACGCCATCGCGCGACAAAGCCCATACAACCTTCGTAGCCAAATCATCCGTGGCATCATAGAATGGTAATAAGTTTTTTCTTTCTTTTTTATGTCGACCGATTCTCCATCCATCCCATCCAAGCCTCTTCTTCCCTGGCTCGTCGCCGTCCTCATCGTAGGCGTGCTCGCTGGAATCGCCCTCGCCCAGACCAACCCTGTGCGCAAAGCCTTGCTCGGACGTATCTCAACTCCTCCCCAGACCGCGCCCACACCACCTCTTCCTCCTCAGCCACCCTCCACACCTACCACCCCTCCCATCGACGAACCTGTCGTCTCCACGAGCACCCCACTAGCCTCGGTAGAACCAGCGCCAAAAACAGACAAGCGCAACCTCTCCCTTACCGTCGATTGGCTGGATCGGGCTCAACCGGAACTGATCGAAGTCGTCACAAAGAATCTCGCTTCCTACAACCAACAGCCAAACGTAGAACACGACGTTACCAAATACTTCCCAACAGACGGGCAATACTACTATAAAATTGAGCCCTCCAACTTCAGCGCAGGCTTCTGGCGCAAAGGAACGATCAAAGGCGGTCCGCTAGCAGGGTGGGGCGTCTATCTTCGCCGCGTAACGGAAGAAGGCATGGGGAGCTTCCCATTAAATAGCTACATCCTTGTATCCGAAGATAAAACACAGGCATTCCTTCTCTCCTCGCTCACCCAATCTCCCCCTATCGGATGGGACACGGCGTTCCTTACGTTCGCTCCCAACATGCGCTTTGCAAACTCCGGCACACTCCCAGACCAAATCACGCTCATAAATGGAAAAACGCTCTACCGTGGCAACATAGGCCTCTTCTGGCGCGGTGATTGCTCAAGCAGAGAGTGCAACAACGCCACATATCAAGTCACCACCAAAGAAGGCATGCGCCTCTACGATGAAAAATCCGTTTCATCCGGCCAACCATTCTTTACAGGCGAGGGTTGTCTCTCTGCATTTGCCGACGATGGGACCCAAGCCACCTACGCCTCCTACATTCCTCCCAACGCAACTTCAACCAGAGGCGACGCCGCCGTAAAAAAACCCGCCATCCAATGGAACGCAGCCTTCGACTCAAACGACGCCTTCCTCTCCTACACCCTGAGCGGCTGTGGAGCCCATGGCTGCACGGACATCATCACCAACGATCAAGTAGGCCCGATAAGCGGTCTCGTGCAAGCAGGGACAACACAGGCCGGTGAACCCATCTTCGTCCCCAAAGATCCCAAGACCCATCCAGAAGTGGAACGCATCTACGAGAATTGGATGGACTACGACGCGCAAGGTCAAAAACCACCTCTCTCGGAATTCATCAAAAAGCACAAAGTCATCGTCTTCTTCTGGAAGGATGGATTCGACCGTTGGGTGCGCTACACAAACGACATTGCCATCCCCGTCGCGGAATGCGGAAAACCCGTCGTCTACCTCTACCCAGAAACAACAACCGACGTTTCCGTCCAACTCCCCCCTTCCGTGCGCGTAACCGTGAGCGAGCCAACCTACCCACGACAAGGCTGGCACGTAAGTGCAGATCCAAGCGGGCAACTCACCATGAAGGACGGCTCCCGATTCGGATCACTCTTCTGGGAAGGAACCGGCGTTGCCTACGAAACACCTCGTGAAGGCTTCCTCGTAAAAGATGGGAACGTGGATGCCTTCCTCCAATCCACACTCGCGAAGTATGGATTAAACGAGCAGGAGAGCGCCGAATTCCGCGCCTTCTGGGTCCCTCGCATGACAGGCGCCCCCTACTACCGCGTAAGCTTCCTCACCGACGCCTGGAGCAAGGCCGCGCCTCTCCTCGTAACACCAAAGCCCGCAACGTCCATCCGTCTCTTCATGGACTGGCGTAAACTCGGCGCCCCCGTCTCCGTCCAAGAACCAACCATCACAACCCCTCTTCGCAAAGGATTCACCTTGGTTGAATGGGGCGGAACGCTCTGGAAATAGATTCAAAAAAACACGCACGCTCACCGTGCGTGTTTTCCGGCCTCTTATGTCTTCACATCTCCCCACCTTCACCTCCCGCTCCATCGATCGCATCCGCACCCTTCGCAGCATCCTCTGCGTCGGCCTGGACCCTCAGCTCGAAATGATGCCGTCCCATCTCGTTCATCAATTCCTCTCTGGTAAATCTCCCAACGATTGGCATGCGATTGCGAATCTCTTTCTTGCCTTCAACGAAACCATTATCGATGCGGTGTGCGAATCCGCCGTGTGGGTAAAACCAAACATCGCGTTCTACGAATGCTACGGATACGAAGGCATCCGCGCCTACGAAGAAACGATTGCGTATGCGAAGACGAAAGGTCTCCTCGTCATCTGCGATGGCAAGCGTGGCGATGGCGGCGACACGGCACGCATCTATGCAGAAGGCCACATCGGCACGGTTTCCTCTTGGGATGAATCCTCCTCCACCTTCACGAAGATTCCTGGACCGCTCCACGTCGACGCGCTCACCGTGGAAACGACTATTGGCGACGCCGGCGTTCATGCCTACCTGGAAACAGCGAACCAAAACGGAACAAGCGTTATCGTCGTCACCAAATCCTCCTTCAAGCCAAACTCTCCTATCGAGCAGATTCAGACGTCAACGCAAACAAAGGTCTGGGAAGAAATCGCCACCATGGTTCGCAACTGGGGCGATAGCGGTGTGGTAGAAGATGGGTGGAGTAACGTCTGGGCCGTCGTGGGGGCTACGTTCCCAGTAGAGGCTCTCCGTGCCCGCGAGCTCATGCCCAACACCTGGTTCCTTGTCCCTGGTTTCGGCGCACAAGGAGGCGGAGCAGATGAAGCAGTCGTCGCTGCGGATATGAACGGATTCGGCGTCGCAATAAACTCTGCGCGAGGCATCATCTTCGCTCAACAAAAAGGTCCTTACGCTACTTCATCCGAAGCATTTGCTCAGGCCGCTTCCAATGCAGCTGCACATGCACGCGATGAACTGAACGCTGCACTAAAACGAGCCGGAAAAGGCGCGGGAATATTCTGGGATTCCTAACCAAATCCATACAAAAACACCAGACATTTAGCCTGGTGTTTTTGACTGTCTTGTGTGAGGGATCTGCGTTCCCGTGGCTCTACTATAGCACACCTTTGTTTTTGTTTCAAAGCACGTGTCAAGAGAGCAAAGCGCGAAGCAATTATCCTATGCGATCGAATCCGCAGAGTGGTCGCAACACTTCTGGAATTAAGATCGAACCGTCCTCTTGTTGGCACTGTTCCAAGATCGCAATCGGTGCACGAGACAACGCAATAGCCGTTCCATTCAACGTGTGCGCGTACTCAAGCGTCCCATCTTTCTGACGCACCTTCACGTTCAAGCGACGTGCTTGGTAATCCGTGCAGTTGGATGCGCTCGTCACTTCTCCCCATCCACCCTTCCCATCGTTTCGTCCCCACATCCACGCTTCGAGATCATACTTACGATAGGCAGGTCCACCCAAATCACCCGTACAGATATCAACAACGCGGAACGTAAGTCCAAGCTTGCTAAAAATCATCTGCTCCAAGCGACGCAACTCTTCGTGCAGCGCATTCGACTGTTCCGGGGCGCAGAAAATAAACATCTCAACCTTCGAGAACTGATGCACGCGGTACAAGCCATACGACTCACGTCCATACGTCCCCGCCTCTGTGCGGAAACAATGCGAGATCCCCACGTACTTGAGTGGCATCTTATCGATGTCGATAATCTCATCCTTGTGATATCCACCAAGAGGAATCTCCGCCGTACCAATAAGCGATAGATCCGTTCCTTCGACAGAATAGATTTGCGTCTCTGCTCCACGAGGGTTGTATCCTGTTCCGAGCAGCACTTCGTCCTTCGCCAAATCCGGTGTCGTCATCGGCACATACCCTTCCGCCACCATCTGCTGCATCGTCCAAAAAATCAGCGCCTGTTCCAAAATCGCCAACTGCTTTTTAAGGAAATAAAACTTCGCGCCCGCCACCTTCGCGCCACGCTCGAAATCAATGAGGTCGTGTTTCGCGGCGAGCTCAACGTGTGAGAGAGGTTTGTAGGAGGGAGCAGGAATCTTGCCGACAACCTCAATCTCTTTGTTCTCTTCGTCCGTAGCGCCATCCGGTGCGTCCGGGTGCGTCATGTTTGGCACCTTAAGAGCCAACACGCGAACCTCCTCGTCACGCATGCGCAACACTTCTTCCTTTTCTGCCAACAACTCCTTCAGTTGCTTGCCGCGTTCGATAAGCCCAGGTCGCTGTTCCGCCGTAGCCGACTTCATGTGTTCAGCGATGGCGTTACGTTCACGGCGCAACTCTTCCGTCTCTTGCAGAAGGACGACGCGCTCCTTATCAAGACGCAACAGCTCATCGACATCGACGTTCACGTGGCGACGTTGGATGTTGGTCTTTACCTCTTCCGCGTGTTCGCGGATAAAACGAAGATCGAGCATACGAGTTATCGAAATAGTTTGGATGATTTGTAGATATCTGGCTGAAAAGCCTTGGCTCTCATCACTTTGCAGGAGAGGCCGCGAGATCGCAAGGTCTCTTCCAGCGCCTCCGTAAACGCCTGTTGGTCATAGCCGAGCAGAAGAACGTCTGGCCGGATATCCTCGATGATCCGATATTTATCTCCTGGCCACCCAAGCCGTGCCTCGTCAACCAAGGGATGAGCCTCTACAGCCCGTAAGCGAGCGTGTTCATCCTGGAGCGAAGCACGATCCTTCACGATCTTCACGGTCTCATCGCGCGCGACTACCACGACAAGACGATCGCCAAGCTCCTTAGCTTGGCGAAAATAGTCTTCGTGGCCTGGGTGCAAGCCATCGAACGTTCCAAAACAGAGAACCGTCGACATACACCAGGATTACCCTTCCTTAGGACGCAACGTCGGGAAGGCGATGACCTCTTTAATGTTCTGCGATCCTGTCAGCAACATCGTCATGCGATCGATCCCAATCCCCAATCCACACGCCGGCGGCATCCCATGCTGAATCGCTTCCAAATATTCCTCATCCGTCTGGTGCGCCTCGTCAAACCCAGCAGCCTCTTTCTTCTTCTCCTGGATAAAGCGCTGTTCGAGATCAAGCGGATCATTCAACTCAGAATAGTTGTTTCCAATCTCGCTCCCCAAGGCAAACGCCTCGAAACGCTCGGTGAAGCGAGGATCGGCACCTTTCTTGGCAAGCGGCGATACCTCTACAGGATAATCGTAGATAATCGTTGGCTGAATCAACTTCTCTTCTACCAATTCTTCAAATGCAAACGCCGTGAGCTCCCCTACCGTGTGCATACGATCCATCTCGGCCACCTTCTTTGGACTCGTCAAACGTGGCGCAAGAGACGCCTTCGCTTCTTCCACCGAAGACCAGCCAGACACATCCAACCCACCAACCTCCTGAATAGACTCGACGAGTCGGTAGCGCTTCCAAGGTCGCGCCACGCTCACTGTCACATCAGCGTGCTGAATCTCGGTCGTGCCAAAAGCAGCCTTAGCCGCATTTTCAAAAATCTCTTCAAAGATATCCATGCCAAAACGATAGTCCTGATACGCAACCTGCGCTTCAAACATCGTAAACTCTGGATTGTGATCGTGGTCGATCCCTTCGTTGCGAAACACCTTGGTGATTTCGTAGACACGCTCAAGTCCACCCACAAGCAAACGCTTGAGGTACATCTCGTCTGAAATGCGGAGGTAAAAATCTACATCCAACGCGTTGTGGTGCGTCTTAAATGGCCGAGCGAATCCTCCCCCATAGACAGGCTGAAGCGTTGGCGTTTCAACTTCCACGAATCCGCGCGTATCGAGAAGCGTACGAATTGAGGAGATGATCTTCGAACGTGCCAACATGCGCGCCTTCACATCCTCGGACATAATCATGTCGAGGTAACGTTTGCGGTAACGCACTTCTACGTCCTGCAAGCCATGCCACTTTTCTGGAAGCGGACGAAGCGCCTTGGTAAGCACGCGCCAATCACGCACAGAAAGCGATCGTTCACCGCGCTTCGTGGTAAACAACACGCCCGTCGCTTCAACAATGTCCGCTGGATCCATGAGGTCACGGAAGCGCGCAAACAATTCCTCACCGATCTCGTCTTGCTTAAACGCAAGCTGGAGTTTTCCCGTCTCGTCAGCCAAATCCGCAAACATCATTCCCCCGTGTACACGAATCGTAAGAATACGACCGGCCAACACAATGGACTTCTCCTCGGCAGACCAAGCATCAAACGAAGTGTGCGCTTCTCCGATAGAAGTGGAACGCGTGGTGTTGGATGGGTATGGATTTATTCCCAAGGCGCGAAGGGCAGCCAATTTTTCTTGGCGTACTTGAAATTCATCGAGCGACATATGTGTGCATCGTGAGGAGTGAAACGCAAAAGGTCAAACAACGCGCTTAGCTAATAGCCTT
>CAZLPD010000035.1:0-8217 GCA_964561355.1 uncultured Gammaproteobacteria bacterium | reverse complement strand
AAAACCTTCATGGACGGCTTGAAGGATAAGAGCAAAGCCGATCGTCAAACAGCCATGACGACAGAAATCGCGAGCGTAAAAGCATGGGCGCAAGCGAACAACATCCCTGAGCAGTATGTAGCTCCTTTTGGCGGAGGAGGTATGCATCGTGGGGGTGGTATGGGCGGCCCCGGTCGTGGGTGGCCAGCACACACGCAGACACCGGAACGTCAGTAGCGCCAAACAAACGACCCAACGGAATGAGCTCCGCTGGGTCGTTTTAGGCTTAGAATAAACGAAACAAGGTTATAAATAGAGGCATTCTTGAGTGAAATACCCAGACGGACCCTTGCCCATTGCTATTTATGCCAAAAACGGCTATGCTCCTCCAATCATTCTTTGAAGACTAATAACATAATACTATGTTCAACGATCGCAATTCAGGCGGCGGAAGCCGAGGAGGCAAGAAATACGGCGGCGGATCCTTTGGTGGCAGCCGTGGCGGTTTCGGCCGAGATGGCGGAAAACCAGCTATGCACTCTGCTACGTGCAGCGAGTGTGGAAACCGCTGTGAAGTCCCTTTTAAACCAAACGGAAAGAAGCCAATTTTTTGCAGCAACTGCTTCAAGAAAGATGACTACGACGCTGCGCCAAAACGTTCCTACGGAAACGACGGTCCTCGCGAACGTTCCAACGACAACAACATGGCGGATCAATTCAAAGTGATCAACTCCAAGCTTGACGCGATCATCCGCGCCTTGGACGTCTAATCAGAAAGATCGTCAACACAAATCCTATCTCTTCATCGAGGTGGGATTTCTGATTTGCCTCCTGCCGCGCTTCGACGTACAGTCCGCCCCATACGACCTATGAACTGCGAAAGAACGTGTATTCTGGTACGAAGCCTGCGCCTTGAATGTTGCGTAGGCGTTTCGCATGGAGAGCGCGAAACACGCCAAGTGGTCGAGGTGGATGTATGCGCTGAACTTACGCAGCCGCACGTCGCAAAGGATGATATCGCTTGCACCGTGAGCTATTCAGACCTCGTGAAGGGCATACGCACACTGGTGAGTGAGAGGTCCTTCATCCTTCTGGAAACAATGGCGGAAGAAATGGCGAAGACTTGTTTTCAGGATCCTCGCATAGAACGCGTAACGATTGCCCTACGTAAACCGAACAAGCTGCCTGCTTGTGAAGCGGTAGGCGTTGAGCGCACATTCGCGCGCTAGCAAATCCCACGACGAAGATTATGATCGAGTCCTCACAAAAAACCCTCATCATGGGCATCCTCAATGTCACGCCCGACTCGTTCTCGGATGGAGGAGCGTATGGCGATGACGTAAGTCGAGCTGTCAAGCGAGCTAAGCAGATGGTGCAAGAAGGTGCCGACATCATTGATATCGGAGGCGAAAGCACGCGCCCCGGCACCGAGCCAGTCTCGGCAGAGGAAGAGTGTAGACGTGTGCTGCCCATCATCGACGCGCTAAAAGGGCAGATCACTGTTCCTATTTCCATCGATACCTACAAAGCATCAGTCGCAGAAGAAGCGCTCAAGCGGGGCGCAACCATCGTCAACGACGTCTCAGGATTACGTGACCCAGATATGGCGGCAGTTGTAGCAAAGTACGGCGCATCCGTCGTCGTCATGCATATGCAGGGTGAACCAAAGACGATGCAAGCTAACCCCGTCTACACGGACGTTATCACGGATATTAAAACCTTCTTTGAAGAGCGTATCGCAAAAGCAAAAACAGCTGGCATCGAAAACATTATCCTTGATCCAGGGATTGGATTTGGAAAAACCCTCGAACACAATCTAGATATTCTCGCGCGGCTCGAAGAGCTTTGCAAACTTGGATATCCAATCCTCGTCGGCCCTTCACGTAAGTCCTTCATAGGTCAGCTCACCGATCTTCCTGTGAACGAGCGCGAGGAGGGAACGATCGCGAGCGTCGTCGTCGCCGCCATGCATGGTGCCGGAATCGTACGTGTACACAACGTGCGTGGCTGTCGTCGCGCACTCCAAGTCGCGGATGCGATAAAAAGCACGAAACGCTCCGAGGAAGGGAAGCGTTGAGAGACTTTATGTTTCGTTGTCTGTAATGTCGCGAAGATGCCCGACGATCGAACCCGCAGCGAAGATGATCCCTAGAAGGAATGGGAGGAGCGACCATCGCACGAGCAGATCGCTTCGTGTGAGAACGAAGGCGATCGCGAACGACTGCGCCCACGTTTTGAGTCCGCCCCAGCGGTTCGAGCGCGAGGTGACGCGCCGGCGAGTCTTTTCGAAGCGGATGCTGACGAGGAGAAGCTCGAGCCCCGTGACAAGGAGCTTGATCTCGAGGGCTGTAGGCCAGCACGCCAGCCACAGCGCACCGAGGATGAACAGCTTGTCCATCCAGGCATCGAGGCTTGCGCCCTGTTCCGACGTCTCGCCGCGCACTCTCGCGAGAACACCGTCGAAGATGTCACAGGCAGACGAGAGCAAAAGAGTGGCGACAGCGATGGCAGGTCTGTGTTGCCAGCAGACGACGGGAATCACGAGCACGCCACGAAGGATCGTGATGTGGTTTGGCTTGAGCCAGGGCGGAGTCCGTCGAACCGCCGGCGCGCAGAGTCGATCAAAAAACTGAGCCATTCGACCCTCCCTTCTGTGAATGGGTCGGACGGCATATCACCACGTTCCGGGGGAGAGGGCAAGGCGTGGTTAGACGATGTCCAAGACAGGGGTATCGGTGAACAGCGCGTAATCCTTCTTAAACAACCACATCGCCAAGTGAAAAATCGAGTAGGTGATAAAAAACGCAGCGAACACGTCGATGGAATAGTGGACGCGCGCCAGGAGAACGGACGCGCCAAAGACAATCGAAGCTGTTAAAAACGCTGCACGAAGGTAGCGATTATTCCAAAATAAGAGCGCCATTAAAAAAGGAAGTCCTGTGTGTCCGGAAAAGAAGAGGTCGTTGCCGCTCGAGAACATATGCATGAATCCATCGAGAGGAGCGTAGTTCAGTTGGTATTCTTGCTGAGAGAGCGGAAGTGAGAGATGCGTTAAAATCATGAAGAAAGAACGGACCGTGATGAAGAGAGCGACTGTCTTCAAAAGAAACGGAAGCTTTTGTGGACGGTGAAGGCCAAGAAGAGTGATACATCCAATAAGAAGAGCAAAGCCTTCCAAGTAAACATCATTGAGCTGAATGTAAGGAAGGTGATCAAGAAGGATGTCTTGCACAGAAACGCCAGCAGGATTTGTGTTCACGTAGGCGTTAGCTAGGTTGTTGATCCCAAGGCTGAGGAGGAGCAGAGCGAGTCCAGAGATGAGGGTATGAAAAAAACGAGGGCGTGATCCTGCCACTCGGTAATGAAGGACAATACGCGTTATCTCTTCGGAATAGATCATCTGAATGTAATACGGGTGAGTCAGGGCGTTTGGTGCGCTCCTTTCTGGCTTGCTCTCTTGAGCCCCTCTGATTATGATGCGGCTCGATGTCTATTTTTCTTTCTGGGTCGTTAGCCTACGACTACATCATGGATTTTCCGGATACCTTCCAGCGTCATATTTTGCCGGATCAGCTGCACATTCTGAGTGTCTGCTTCGGGGTGCAGAAGCTGGAACGGGGCTGGGGTGGCACGGCTGGTAATATTGCCTACGCCATGGGTCTTTTGGGCTCGCACCCAGTTGTCGCTTCAGCGCTTGGGACGGATGGAGGTGCGTACAGAGATCGTCTCAAGGCGCTCGGGGTGAATACGGATCATATCGTGCAAGATGAAGCGATCATGACCGCCTCTGCTCATATCATCACCGATAAGGCAAACAATCAAATAACGGCGTTTTTTCCAGGTCCGCTGGCAAGAGCCGGGGAGATTAGTATCACGGCACTCCCTACGGCCCCATCACTGGCACTTATCAGTCCAAATCCGAAGGAAGTCATGCAGGATCATCTTATGCAAGCGAAGGCGAAGGGGATTAAAACCATCTTCGATCCAGGGCAGCAGATGACAACCTTCGATCCAGACGCGCTTCGCGCCTGCGTCAGCGCCTCGACCTTCGTGATTGGAAACGACTACGAAATGAAGCTGTTGTCAGAATACACGGGATGGTCCGAACAGGAGGTGTTGGAAAAAGTAGAGGTGGCCATTACAACGCTCGGAGAAAAAGGCTCGATCATAAGAACCAAAAACGAAACGATCCACGCCGAACCATGTAAGGTGAGCGCCTGCGTCGATCCAACGGGAGCAGGGGACGCCTACCGCGCAGGATTCTTCGTCGGATACGAGCAAGGCAAAGATCTCAAGACCTGTGCCCAAATGGGGAGCGTAACAGCCGCCTACGCCGTCGAAGTCTACGGAACGCAAAACTATTCCTTCGCCAAGGAAGCGTTTGAGAAGAGATACGAGGAAACGTACGGTGAACGCAGCTAAATATAACAAGCCCTATGAACCAAGATTACAAAGTCGCTGATATCTCCCTCGCTGAGTGGGGTCGCAAAGAAATCGTCCTCGCGGAAAAAGAAATGCCGGGCCTCATGGTGCTTCGTGAACGGTATGGCTCCAAAAAGCCTCTTGCGGGTGCGCGTATTGCGGGGTGTTTGCACATGACGATCCAAACAGCCGTCCTCATCGAAACGCTGATCGAGCTCGGTGCGGAAGTGCGTTGGAGTAGCTGCAACATCTTCTCAACACAAGACCATGCTGCCTCCGCGATCGCCGCTGCCGGGATTCCGGTCTTCGCGTGGAAGGGCGAAACGGAAGAGGAGTATTGGTGGTGCGTGGAGGAAAGCTTGAAGTTCAAAGATGGCAAAGGTCCAAACATGCTGCTCGACGATGGTGGCGATCTCACGGTCTTGGTCCACGAAAAGCACCCAGAGATGTTGGAGGAGATTAAAGGTGTCTCCGAAGAAACCACGACAGGCGTACATCGTCTCTACCAAATGATGGAGCAGGGCACGCTCAAAATGCCAGCTATCAACGTCAATGATTCTGTCACGAAATCAAAGTTCGACAACAAGTACGGTTGCCGCGAAAGTTTAGCGGACGGCATCAAGCGTGCAACGGATACGATGATCGCTGGGAAAATCGTGGTCGTGGCAGGTTATGGCGATGTCGGTAAAGGCTGCGCGCAAAGCATGGATGGATTCGGCGCGCGCGTTCTCGTCACGGAAATCGATCCGATCAACGCTCTTCAAGCGGCGATGGAAGGCTACGAAGTCACGACCATGGAAGAAGCGGCCTCCATCGGCGATATCTTTGTCACAACCACGGGTTGCTGCGACGTCATCGTCGGTAAGCACATGACGGCCATGAAAGACGGCGCCATCGTCTGCAACATCGGTCACTTCGACAGTGAAATCGACGTCGCTTGGCTCACGAGTCAGAGCGACATCCGCCGCGAAAACATCAAGCCTCAAGTCGATAAGTTCGTCTGGTCAAACGGCAAGTGCATGATCTTGCTTTCCGAAGGTCGTCTTGTAAACCTTGGCAATGCGCACGGTCATCCAAGCTTCGTGATGAGTACGTCCTTCACCAACCAAACCCTCGCTCAACTTGCGCTTTGGACGGAGAACGCCAAGTACCAACGTGGCAAAGTCTACACACTTCCAAAAGAATTGGATGAAGAAGTGGCGCGTCTCCATCTTGGAAAGTTGGGTGTAAAACTCACAACCCTCACCGAAAAACAAGCCAAGTATCTCGGTCTCCCTGCGCAAGGTCCCTTCAAGCCGGATCACTATCGCTACTAGATCTTCCGCGAAACAGGTTCGCGATCCCAGTCTTTTTCCTTCATAAGTTCCCAAAGAGCTTTGTAAAAAATAGGATAGTGCTGAAAATCTTGATCGCTCGCAGCTTGAAGATAGCCAAGCGCGATGTCGACATGTTGAACAAGTCCACGAAGGTGGGCTTGTTCTTTTTTAACGCGCGCGGGCTCTTCTTTTTCGACACCCTCGTCGAGAAAGCGAGCGCGATCTCTGGTCATGCGTTGCAGAATCCAGCCACGAAGCTTCAAACGAAGCTCAAAACGATCTTGAATAATCGGACCTTGCGGGGGCGGGATAGGTCGTTCCAGTTTAAGAAGTGGTTGCTCGGGCGTACGTGATTCACGAAACGTAGAAATTATTCTTCAGAAGCAAAGTCAACACGCAAGATGTGATACGCGGTGGAACCTTGTTCCGTCGTCACGGTGACATCTTCGCCAGCCTCCTTGCCGAGAAGCGCCGCCCCAAGAGGGGAGACGTTCGAGATGCGTCCCCGCGTCGGGTTCGATTCATGGGCGGTGACGAGTTGATACGTCTTTTCTTTTCCGTTGGCGAGCACGGTTGCCGTTGAGCCGAGCTGGATCATCTTGGTCTGCGAAGAAGTGAGGACTTTCGCGCGACGTAGTCTATCCGTCGTCGAAAAGATGCGGCTATGAAGACGAGCGAGTCGGGCCTTCGCGTCGTGATATTCCGCGTTTTCAGAAAAGTCGCCCAAAGACAGGGCAAACGTCATCGCCTCAAGCGCCTGTGGTTTTTGAGCTTCCAGGTCCTTCAATTGGCGTTTAAGCCGCTCAATCCCTTCCGGGGTCATCGGAATCACATCATCCGTATCTTCCCGCCCACGCAGAAGCTGGGCTCGTCGCTGAGGTACTCGCATAGTGCCGGCATCGTAACGGGGGGATGGGGTTTTGTCATCCCGACCGGACCACATCTTCCCTTTGTCGTCTCGACCGGAACGAAGTGGAGTGGAGAGACCTTCGCCTGTCCGAACGACCGAGATCCCTCCACTTCGTCGAACTCCGGTCGGGATGACAAGGGGAGGGGAGGGACTTCGATTGGGCTAATAAGCGCATGTGCGCACCTAGAGCGGACGAAATAAAGGTTGCACAAATCCTTTTTTTCTGGTCTAATTTTGGCTCTTTATGGCTACTGATCACGGCAACGTTGTTATCCGTTTCGACAAAGTGTCATTTTGGCACGATGAAGACCATCCAATTTTGGACGAGGTCAATTTTTCCATTCGTGAAAACGCCAAAATCACGCTCATGGGTCAAAACGGCGCGGGCAAGAGCACCATCTTCAAAATGATGATGGGCGTCTACAAGCCTAACGAGGGTATGGTGCATATTTCCAAGGATGCCACTGTAGCCATCGGCCTTCAGGTGATGGCGCGGGAACGCATGGAAGACACCATCCGCGAGTTTTTTGCGCGTGCCTTTCCAGAAAAAATGTACGACCTCGACCGTCGTATCAAAGACGTCCTCGAAACGGTAAACCTCACGGTCACGGATCTCGACAAGAAGATCAAAGAATTCTCCGGTGGTCAGCAAGCTCGCCTTCTTTTGGCATACGCGCTCATCCAAGAACCAGACATTCTTTTGCTCGATGAGCCTACCAACAACCTCGATCAAGAAGGAATCGATCACCTCACCGCATTCCTCGTAATGTACCCAAAAACAGTCGTGGTGATCTCTCACGACGCCAACTTCTTGAATGCCTTTACCGAAGGCGTGCTTCACCTCGACGTCTACACGCACAAGATGGAGCAATACGTCGGAAACTATTTTGATGTGGTAGAAGAGATCTCTGCGCGTTTGGAACGTGAACGCATGCAAAACGCCCGCGCGCTCAAAGAAATCCAAGATCGTAAAGACAAGATCAACTTCTTCGCCAACAAAGGAGGAAAGATGCGTAAGCTCGCGAGCAAACTGCGCGATCAGGTGGAAGAGGCAGAAGATGAGATGGTCGACGTGCGTCGCGAAGATAAAACCATCCGCGACTTCACGATCCCTGCGCAGGAATACGCTGAACCTATCGTGACGATGACCTCGGTGAGTATCCTTAAGAAACACGAACCCGTGCGCGTACCAGTCGACATCGTTCTGCGTAAGCGTCGCCGCCTCCTGATCACTGGTCCGAACGGCATTGGCAAGAGCACACTGCTCCAGGCGATGGCAGGAGGAGAGGATCCGGGCATCAAGATCGGCAAAGACGTCAAAGTTGGGTACTACCGCCAGGATTTTTCCGGTCTCAACTTCGATCACACGGCCTACGAATCCCTTGAATCCGTCATGGGTATCCCATCCAACGAACGTCTGCGTGCCGTTGCTGCCGAGTTCTTGATCACGTCGCCCCTCTTGAAAAACAAGGTTGGCTCACTGTCCGAAGGGCAGAAAGGTTTGCTCTGCTTCGCGCAATTCGTCTTGCAAGAACCAGCCTTGTTGATTCTCGACGAGCCAACCAACCACATCAACTTCCGCCACCTGCC
>CAZLPD010000034.1:0-8291 GCA_964561355.1 uncultured Gammaproteobacteria bacterium | reverse complement strand
CAGCGCGCGAGCGGGCGACGTGCTGAAGAAGGCGCTCGGGAAGCTGCTCAACGACCTTACAAGCAAGCCATGGAAGCGCACGCGTCCATTCTTGAGGGGCTTGCTAATAAACTCGCTGATCAGGGCATTATCGTAGATCTTCCTGGCCAAGTAGAAAATTTCCGTGTTCCTCGCGAGGGCATCGGCAGCAAAATAACCGGTTTCCTTTTTGGCAAACCAAAGACGGATAGTACTCGAGATCTCATGGAGCGCTACCGTCGATCAGCTCAGGCGTACATAGATACTGAATCGGCTCTCAAAAAACTCTAAATACGGCTACAAAAACCCTCCCTCTGTGGGAGGGTTTTTGTTTTGTCTTAAACGGTCGTGGTATACTCAGGAATATTCTATTATGCCTGATCTTTCTCAACGCCCACGCGCAAAAGTAGACTCCGCAAGACTTCCAAAAGGAGACCTCTACGAAAAAGGGCTCGCCGAAGTGCGCCGAATGACCGGTGCTTTGCCACCTGCGCCCGTATCGAGACAAAAGGAGGTGGCCCGTCCAGCCGAAGACCCCGAACCGGAGGAGATAAATTTTTCTGAGTTGTTTGAGGTACGCGACAACGACACCTCCGTCCCTACTCGAGAAGAAATTCCTGAGTTACCCCTCTACGGTGATGAGCTTGAGGAGATGGTTGATGATGCGATGGCTCGATCGACTCCACCAATGCCTCCTAAGCGCTCTTTGCGAACAGCTACTCTTCCACCCCCTCCGCCCGCCTTCAACTCTACTCGTGGAAACACCCTGCCTGGGTACCCTCCCCCATTCCCCGTGGCTGAAGCACGCACCTCCTATCCTGAGGCTTCGCGCGAGGATTCTGGTCGACGTCCAAAAATCACCGAAGTCGCCACCGCTGATCACGTACGAGAGGCCGCTAACGGGACTTCCGCAGAAATACATCGTCTAAAGGAAGAGATAAAGCAGCACATCTCTGCTGAGTTCACGAGCTTGCGACAGGTGCCCGCTCCATTCAAAGCCCCTCCCTCGAGAACGAGCTGGCTCGCATCGATAGGAAGAGGCGCTATCGAAAAAGTAAAAGGTTGGTGGGGATCGCTTACCACTGGTAGCACTAAGGGATCCGAGCAGCCAAAAGAAGAGCCTGGACTTGGCGAAATGCTTCGTGCGCTTGAACGCGCAGAGCAGGACGCACGCGATTTGCCGACAGCCTTTTTGACTGGATCATTGAAGCGCTCCGATCTTCAAGTCTCCAAGGACCGTTGGGAACGAACGGTTGACGATCTACAAACACGCCCACCGAGCAAAACAGCCATCGTGGAGCAGCGCCGGTCTGCGGTGACGGGACAAAAAGGACTCGCCCTACAGGCTCTTTTGGAATCTGACCGCACAGCTCTGACCGCAGAGCTTCCATCTGAACGCCAGCGAGATATGCAGGCAGTCCAAGATCATCTTCCTCAGTACATTCACACGCTCAACGCTCTCCGCGTTAGTCGCGATGAGGGCAAAAAGATCGCTGCCGAACAAGCTCTCCAGGAACTCAAGCGCGTTGTTGGCGGGGTCTCGATAAACGATTTCGTGGCACGAACCATCCGCACTTGCGAGGCAGCCGCTCGTCTTCCACTTGCCGAAGTAGACAATGGGGTAAGAAAGACCCTCTCCGACGAATACACTCAGCGACTCGACCGTATACAAAAAGCCCTTGGTTTGCGTACAGAACTCAAGCAAGCACTGCTTAACATCAAACGCGACTTATCCGCTCCTGTCTCGCGGACGGATTGGAAACGAACAGGCACGGGGGGTTAACCTGCGTACATCCACAACACCACCTCACTTCGCGTGCGGTGGTGTTGTTTTTTGGGTATACTGCACATGATATATCTTCCTATCTTTTTTATGTCTGAAGCACCTTCCTATCCCCTGCATCCTCGCAGCAACAAAACCGCTGAGCGCTTGGGACGAAGAATCGATGCCGCAAGGAGCAACCCCGAGTCCATGCCGGGGCGAAGGCGCAAAACCGACACCATCCCGACTCCGCAGGAGACACCCCTCACTTCTTTGGATCTGCTGGCGCAAAAATTACTCAGCCTCGAAGGTGACAAAGTTCAGCGTGAAAAATTGCGCAAAGACATCGCAGACGCTGAAGGCCTGCTTGAGCGGCTCAAGCAAGAGCATGCGCCGAATATCGTTACTGTGTATGACAAAGAGCTGCGTATCAACGAACGCCTAGGAATCGCTCGTCACTTGGCTGATGTTTACGAACAGATCGCCTCTTGGGGAGAGGCCGCGCGATTGGAGACGCACCTGGAGGAAGGGGGTGAGATCATTGATCCACATCCACTAGACGCTCGAGAAGAGGCTCTCATGCGCCACGAGAGAGAGAAGGAATTACGTAAGCAGTACGCGGCCGCAGAAAAGACCCGAAAACAGATGGATGAGGGCCGTAAGGACGAGGCGGACGAGGAAGCTCAGGCGACCAAGGGTCTCGAAACGGACGACCTTACCCTTTCTTACGAAGAGCGTGCGAATTTTGCTCTTTCGAAGATCAAGAACCGGTTTTACAAGATCAAGAACCGCGCGCCCACGGATGAAGAGCTCGATAAGCTTACCCGTGGTCAAGTCCAGGCTGGGGGCTACCCTCTTTCGCTAGGAGAGCGCCTAGGTCAGCGACTTCGACGCATGAGCGAACTCACCCTAGGAAAAGTCTTCGACCGTTTTTCTGATACCTCTCTCACGCAAGCCATCGCTGATTATAAGAAGCTCGAGGATACGTATCATGCAGCCAAGGACGCTTCGAAGAAACTCGAGGAGGAATTAACGGGACGCGAAACATACCGAACGCTTATTCAGGAGCGAGCTAAAAATATTGATCCAAAACAACAACAGGAAGAGGCGGAACGTGTTAGAGCTCGCCTTAAGATGAAGGCTCCTTCCCTCAAGGAAGTCGCTAGCGGGGGTCGGAATCTAACAAAGGAAGAGCAGCGCCTTGAAAGAGCACGGCGCATCCTTGCCCGTAACAAACTCAACGAACTTGATCAAGAGCTTGAGAAAGATATTTTAGCCACCTATGGAGATGACGGCAAAGCTAAAATCAAGGAGGTCCGGGCACGACAAAAAGTCGCTGTTGCTGATAGTGAGGAGGGTGATCGCGCTGCTGCAGAGGCCTTCAAGCGAGCGGGCACTAATCGGCTCGTAGAGGCACGTCTCGCGGAATGGCGAGCAGCTCAACCGAGTGCGCCAGATGCGACCACCCAGGCCGAGGCGACTGAACACAGACAAACATGGCGCGAAGCCGAGGAGAAGGAACGTATCCGCATCCGAAAGGATATTGAAGAAGCTCGCCAGGAGATCCTTGGTCCAACCCCAGCAAAAGACGCCCCTGAATCGGAGAAGAAGAGGCGCAGACAAGCTGAAGAAGATCTCTTCTTTAAGGAAGAGAACCTTTTTAGGGACGAAACTGGGCTCGCCGTAAGTTCCGAGACATCTACGGAGGCCGAGAGAGTTTCCGAGCGAGTTACTCGCTTTGCTCTCGAAACCGCTGCGAACATTGGCAACAAGCTGCCTGAAAACGCCTCTAGAATCTCCTTAATCAAGGGCATGCTCCCCGCTCTGGAGCGTGTGCAACCACATTCGGACAAGGTGCTCGAAGAAGCCCTTAATACTTTTCGTGGCAAGCTAGCCGCTTACGTGGGGATGCTGAATAAACCCGATCTTTCCCCTGATGCCCGTCTAAAATATACACACCTAAAAGATGTTCTCGATCTTCTTCTGGAATTGGCCCCAAAGACACCAGAACAACGTCAGACGGCTCTTAAAGAGCTGGAGACTGCAGCATGGGAGCGTACTCGACCAAGAACCGTTGAGGAGATGGCCGACGCAAAATCCTCAGAGGTCTCACTGGATGATTTGAACGCACTCCTTGAGGCAGGCGGCTCGGGCAAACCCCTCGAGGAGGTTAGCCTGACTCCCGCCAAGCAGCTTGACCCTGATGACGTTCAGGAGGGTGTGAACGAATTAATCCGTCAGACGCGTGAGCAGGTCGCCGCTGAAGAAATGCTTAAAGACCTTCGTGAAGCCGACCTAAGAGAAGATGCGTTCCGCGCACAACTAGAGGCTTTAAAGGCTGCGAGACCTCCGCGCATCTCTCACTTTCCATCAAAAAAGGTTGGCGAGCTATCCCTGCGATCTAAAGGAGCAACCCTCCAGCAGGGCGAAGTGATTCTTCAAAAGGAGGCTGCTAGAACGCTTGAAGCTGGCAATGCCGCTCGGGAAGCCGCTGAGGAACGAACCAAAAGACAACGGGAAGCTGATGGCATATCTTTTCTCTTTAAGGAGTTCAGCGGAGCTGCAAAATGGAACATAACGAATTCTCAAGACGCGGAGAGACAGGCGCAGGACATCATCTCCGACATGAAATCTGCCGGATTTACCCTGCATGAAATTCATGAATCCGTTGCCAATATAGGCCTACGTGAGTCTACCTCCTGGCGAGAGCAGGAGACGCGTAAAGGCTCAGGGGATCGAGTTAGACGTGGAGCAACTAACAAACTAGCCATGACCGCAGCACTTGATGCCCTCCTTACAGAGGAGGGGTCTACTCGCTATTCCTCCCCTTCTGTTGAAGAAGGACGAATAAGTGGTGAATACGCGATAAGCGAGAAAAATCTTCCATTGGCTGAGGATGTGAAATCATGCTTTCATCCCGAGGACTACCAGACTATGTCCGAGGAACTGCTACATGACATCGAGTCAGCCCTTCGTACGCCGAGCACGAAGCAGGCCATCCTCGACCTCATGGAAATGCCCGCGGCCAGTGACGCAGAAACGGTCCTGCATACATTCCTAGCTACCTACACCCTTTATCAACTCCTTGATCCGGATCGAGCGCCCGTAACCTGGAAGAAGATTGCCGACCAGGTAGAGCGATTCTCTGCGGTCGTGGACTCAAAAACCGTTCTTCACGCCCTCAATGCTGATAAGGAATATCCACGCGCTGTAAATGAACTCGTGGATCGTATCTATCAGGGTGAACAACCTGAGCAAGAATCCGTTCCAGATAAACAGGCCGCCTAACATAAAACACCCTTCGATTCTTGCAATCGAAGGGTGTTTTATTTTGTTAGATCTTCCGCTCCTTCATCTCTTGAAGAATCTGCTCGATGAATGCTGCTTTTTCTACGAGCCGCTGATCTTTCTCCCCACGACGACGGACGGTGAGGGGGCCGCCTTCTACTTCTTTGTCCCCTACCACCAACATCACAGGTGATTTGCCTTTTTCAGCGTTGCGGATCTTTTTACCAACGGATTCGGTGGAGTCATCTACTTCGACACGGAGCTCGTGCGCTTCGAGTTCTTTACGAAGGGCGTGGGCGAAGTCGGCGTGACGATCAGCGACGGGCAGGATCACGACTTGGACTGGGGAAAGCCAGACCGGGAAGGCACCGGCGAAGTGCTCGATGAGGACGCCCATGAAACGCTCGACGGAACCGAGAATCGCGCGATGGACCATGACAGGACACTTTTTGCTGCCGTCGGCATCCGTGTATTCGAGACCGAAGCGCTGTGGTTGGTTGAAGTCGATTTGGATCGTTGCTAATTGCCACTCGCGACCGATAGCATCCTTCACCATGAAGTCGAGCTTTGGACCGTAGAAGGCTGCCTCCCCTTCTCCGATTTCGACCGCACGACCAACGGTCTCCATCACGTCGGCGAGGGCTTTTTCTGACACGGCCCAGGCTTCGTCACCGCCTAGGTATTTCTCTGGATGCTCTGGATCACGGACACTCAAACGCACGCGGTGGAACGACATGCCAAAGGCGGCGTAAAAGGCCTCGGCGATGCGATACATGGCGAGCGCTTCTTCTTGGATTTGGTCTGGGCGGCAGAAGACGTGGGCATCATCTTGGGTAATGGAACGCACGCGGGTAAGCCCTTGGAGCTGGCCTGTGTTTTCATCACGATAGATGCTCGTGACTTCGCTCATGCGGATAGGCAGATCGCGATAGCTGCGTGGTTTTGAAGCAAAGATCTGTGTGTGATGCGGGCAGTTCATCGGCTTCAGCACAAATTGCTCATCACTCTTTTTGCTTGAGACGTGGAAAAGGTCGTCTTCGAATTTGTCCCAGTGGCCGGAGGTTTTGTAGAGATCGGACTTGGTGATGTGAGGGATCCAGACGCGCTGATAGCCATACGGCTTCATGAGTTCCCATACAAAGTCCGTGAGAAGTTGACGAACGATCACGCCTTTTGAGGTGAAGAGTGGTAGACCCGCGCCCACGAGTGGCGAGAAGGTGAAGAGGTCGAGTTCTGCGCCGAGTTTTCGATGGTCACGTTTTTCGGCTTCGGCCACCATGAGCTCGTACGCTTCTAGTTCTTCTTTTGTTGCAAAACACAGTCCGTAGATGCGTTGCACCTGGGGATTCGTATCTTTCCCCCGCCAATACGCGCCTGCGACCTTGGTAAGTTTGTAGACGCCGATTTCCTTGGCTTCCGTGACGTGCGGACCGCGGCAAAGATCCACAAAGTCGCCCGTGCGGTAGATCGAGGCAACGCCTACGTTTTTCGGATCTACGTCCTGCGCTTCTTCGGCTGACACCTTGGTCGTACCTTTGGTTTTGAGGTCAGTGAGCAGCTCGACTTTGTAGACCTGCCCCATCTCTTGGAAGAGCTTGATTGCTTCGTCGATTGAGAGCTCCTCGCGCGTGAAGACTGGGTTTTCGGAGACGATGCGACGCATCTCCTTTTCGATGGCTTTGAGATCGTCGTTGGTGACGGGACGATTAATATTAATGTCGTAGTAGAATCCGTTTTCTACCACAGGACCAACGCCGAGTTTTGCCTCAGGAAAGAGGCGCTTGATGGCGGCGGCCATGACGTGAGCCGCGCTGTGGCGGCGGGTTTCGATGGGGGGCATAGAGAAAGGAAAGGAAAAGAAACAAAAAACGAAACAACTTCTTGAATTGTTTCGCTGGGCTCCGATGTGTATCGGAGGGTTCCACCCGGCTTCCCCGGTGAATACCAGGGCGCTTCATTTTTGGATTGTCGACGCCGGTTGGTGAGGCCGGAGGATGGATAGATCATGCAAGATGGCACGATGAGTGTCAACTTCTCCATTTGACACAACCCACACCCACCGTAAGATACCCTTATGCCTCTTCCTCGTGTCGCCATCATCCTGCTTTCGTTTCATTCTGACCCGTATATTCAGGATGTTGTCTCTTCTTTTCAGAAGCTGACCTATCCTAAGGATCGGTTGGCGCTGGTTATCGTTGATAATCCACATCCCGAACACGGTTCTTCGATGCGGTTTTTGCAGGAGCAGGTTCTCCCCTTGTCTGGCAACGAGTTGCCGGAGGTTGTTTTGCTCCCACAAGAAAAGAACCTCGGCTTTAGCGGTGGCTGTAACGCCGGGATTGCGTGGGCGGTTGCACAGGGGTTTGAGTACGTCTTTTTGCACAACCAGGATGGGTTTATGGCGGGTGGGGCGCTCGAAGCCCTCACGGCAGCCATGGAGGCCGACAAGACGATCGGTGCGGCTCAGTGCCTTTTACTTCTCTACCCAGAGACGCAGCTCGTGAATAGCGCTGGAAATGCTTTTCATTATCTTGGCCTTGGATACTGCCAATCATTCCGCACACCGAAGGATCGGCTTTCGCTCGCGCCGGTCACCACCATCCCCTACGCCTCTGGCGCGGCTGTCATGTTGCGCGGAGAAACGCTCCGAGCCCATGGTGGATTTGATGAACCGTTTTTCCTGTATCACGAGGACCTTTCCTACGGCCTACGCATGCGTGCCTTGGGCTTTCACAACGTCCTTGTGCGCGACGCCGTCTTCTATCACAAGTATCAATTTAGCCGCAGCCGCTTAAAGTTCTACTACATCGAACGCAACCGCTTTGGCACCATGTTCATTTACTTCAAACCGGCGACGCTTCTTCTGCTCTTGCCGATGGCGATCATCCTTGAGGTTGGTATGCTTGGCTTTGCGATCAAGGAGGGATGGATTAAGGACAAACTCGCGAGCTACAAATACTGGCTCACCCCAAGTAACTGGAAGGCCTGGCTTCCTATTCGGGCTCGACTTCAGGCCAATCGGGTGGTGAAAGACCGCGACCTGCTCGTTGATGCGGTTAGCGAGATTCACTTTGAAGAGAAGCGGATCATGAACCCCGTGCTTCGACTCATTGGCAATCCGCTCATGAAGGCTTACTGGACTCTCGTCAAACCACTTATTCAGTGGTAAAAGCTCTCCTATGTCTCGACGTATTCGTAAAGCTATTTTGACGGGAGGTGGTCG
>CAZLPD010000033.1:0-9032 GCA_964561355.1 uncultured Gammaproteobacteria bacterium | reverse complement strand
TTCTCACGCTTAATTCGCGTCCCGGTCTTGAGCGCCTATTACCGCTCCTTCTTCCAGTTTTTGACGACGTATTCATCATAGACGGAAACAGCACCGACGGAACGCGTGAATACGCCGCTTCGCTAGGCGTCCGAGTCGAAGACCAGTTCACGCACCAAGAACCAAATGCGCCCATCCAGGATTTCTCAAAAATTCGAGAGCGTTCATGGAGTCTTGCGGATCATGATTGGATATTCTATCTAGATTCAGACGAGTGGCCAACGCAGGAGCTCCTACAGGAGGTTGTAAAGATTGTCGAAGAAAATAAAACAAATAGCGTCCATGAATTCACGCGTAAAGCATGTCTTCCAGGCGGTGAGATAGTCGAAAGCGCCTTCTTCTACCCGGAGTACTGTCTGCGTCTATTCGCTCGATCAAGCGGTGTGCGCTTGCGTGATCGCCCGGTGCATGAGCGTCTAGTGTTACCAGAGGGCGTGACCACAGGACGGCATGATCAGTACTTCTACGCTCAATGGCCAGATCCTGTGACATTCTGGAATAAACAGAAAAAATACCTCGCCCTTGAGGAGAGGCTACCGACGAGCGATTCGATCGGGTGGTTTTTGCGGTGGGGGATTATGTACAACGTGTCGATGTTATTGAAGCAATCCATTCGATCATTGATGCTGGATGTCTCATCGCTATTTTCGACGAAGAGGGCGCTGCCGTGGGTATACGTAAAGAGTCTGTTGCTCTATCGTGTACTATCAGTGAAAGCGGTGTATAGAGCTTGGAAGAAGCGACGTATGCTTTAGTCCGTTGAACGGCTTTGCATGATCAAATAGCGAAGAGAGTTATGAAAAAAAAACTGATATATATCTGCCAATCGTTCTCAGAAGCAAATGGATGGGGAAGGCTTGCTCACTGCATGGCAGAGGAGGCGGTGCATGCGGGTTATGAGGTGCTAACCTCGTCCGCGGATGGCACCGGTGTTGAAGGTGCGCGTAAGGGGCCGCCTGTTTTTGATGTGCATGCCCATGTTCTCAAGAAGATCTATCAGGCGCTCTTCCTACGGGTGTGGATGTGGAAAAACACGCGCTCATCAGAAATTACTGTTCATATATTTTCCGAACCGCAATTTTGGGTGGTCTTATGGATGGGGAAGCGCATAGTATCTGTCGGTACATTGTGCGGAACTTACGTAGACCCTAAACAGCACGGATCTTCTTTACTTCGTTGGTTATTTCGCAAAAGCCTGGACCAGCTCCATACGCTCGTGGCGATTTCTGAGTACACTCGTTCACGGGCGCCGGACCGTTGGAGAGGCCGTATGAGCGTCATCCCGCTCGGCGTCTCGGACGTGCTTTTGTCACGACCATGGAAAAAAGTTACCTGGAAAGAGGACGCTTCCATGAAGATCCTGAGCGTGGGTGCGGTAAAGCCGCGCAAAGGGTTCTTGGAGCTGATTCGTGGTTTTTATTTATTCGCCAAGGACCATAAAGCTAAAAACCCTGTTCTTTGCATAGCGGGTAGCTTTGGGAAAGTTCAGGGTGAATACGTGCAAACACTGCAGAAGACCATCTCTGACCTAGGATTAACGGAACGAGTCCTTTTAGCCGGAGAAGTGAGCGATGAGGAGCTCTATGGTTGGTATCGTTGGTGCGATGGGTTTGCGTTAACGACTATCGATGACGGAGGCGCCTTCGAAGGATTCGGCTTAGTGTATCTTGAGGCAAATGTATTCGGGAAGCCTTGTCTGGGGGTCGCTTCCACTGGAGCGAGTCAGGCAATTAGTTCAGAATCAGGTATAATTATCCCCTCCGTGGGCGAGGGCGAGGTCGCAAGAGGCTTGAATGAGCTATTCAGCAAGCACGATCAGTTAAATCCCGCCGCCTGGGCAAAGAAGCACTCGTGGGCTAGAGTATTCGCGTTTTACGAGTCTTTCTATCGCTAGGTCTAATATGAAAAAAGCTCTCATCACCGGTATAACGGGACAGGACGGGTACTATCTCGTGCTGTTATTACTGCAAAAAGGATACGCCGTGCACGGAATCGCTAGGAGAAATGGTCGCCAGACGCTGGGAACGCTAGAGGAGTTATCTGCTCAGGATAGGGAGAGTTTAACGATACATTGGGGAGACATAATTGACCCATCATTCGTGGAGCAAATTATTCGCGAAGGTTCATTCGATGAGATTTATCATTTGGCTGCACAATCATTCGTGCCTCAGAGCTTCACGAATCCATATTTTACCTATCAAGTAAACATTGCAGGTGCGCTACACGTCCTGAATGCTATTCGTGACTATTCGCCCAAGACGCGCATGTATTATGCAGCAACATCCGAGATGTATGGTTTAGCGCAACAGATGCCTCAAACCGAGCAAACGCCTTTTTACCCCCGCAGCCCATACGGTATCTCTAAGCTCGCAGCGTTCTGGACGGTAAAAAACTATCGTGAGAGCTATGGTATTTTTGCGACGAACGGGATTTTATTTAACCACGAATCAGAGCTTCGTGGTCCTGAATTTGTAACACAGAAGATCGCCACGGCCGTTGCCCTCATCGCTCAGGGTAAGCAGCGGGTTTTAGAACTGGGAAACCTTGACGCTAAGAGAGATTGGGGATACGCACCGGAGTACGTGGAAGGAGCTTGGCGCATGTTGCAACAGGAAAAAGCCGATGATTTTGTATTGGCTACGGGCGAGCATCACACGATCAGAGAGTTTGTTGAGCGCGCATTCGCCTTCGCTGATCTCCCTATCCGCTGGGAAGGAAAGGAGCTGAAAGAGGTTGGTATCACGGCCTCAGGTAAGACGGTCGTATGCATCAATCCCACCTTTTATCGCCCTGCGGAGGTTCCAGATTTATTAGGTGATAGCAGCAAAGCAAGGAAAGAGTTGGGATGGGAGCCGAAGACATCATTTGATGACATCGTGAGAAAGATGGTTGCGTATAAAATGAGCTTAAAAGGTTAGCCTAGAGGGAGAAACAGGCGTAAATAAGCTAAAAATTCCTTTGAGTGAAAGGAATTTTTAGCTTATTTAAATCAGAAGTGGGTCTTGCTTTGCTTCAGGCCGTCTCCTTTATAAATCCTCGGTAGAGCCTTAGCTCGACAAAAGTCTAAAAATGTGCCAAGGTATCGCGTTCCACCTTGCCTTGCGGTAGGGTTGGATCGCGGTTTCGACACAGCGGGCCAAGAAGAAAGGAGCACCGCCCATGCTCACGTTCAATCGAGAAAAGGGGATGAGCGCCCCCTTGGTGGCGCTCCTGATGATTCTGGCGGCGGCTGGCTGCGTGTGGGACAAGCCCACTCTGCAGCCGGTCGACGTGGCCGACGTGGTCTCGCCTTCGGACGTCACACCCGACGCTCCGGCCGACGTGGCTACCGACACCACCGACGCGCCCACCGTGGACGTCGCCGATGGCGGAACGACGGACGTGACCCCGCCGGTCGACGTGGCCGACGTGGTCTCGCCTTCGGACGTCACACCCGACGCTCCGGCCGACGTGGCTACCGACACCACCGACGCGCCCACCGTGGACGTCGCCGATGGCGGAACGACGGACGTGACCCCGCCGGTCGACGTGGCCTGCCCCGCGGGTCTCACCCGCTGCGGCACTAGCTGCGTGAACATCGCCACCGACGTGGCCAACTGCGGTGCCTGTGGCCGTGCCTGTGCGAGCGGTGACGCCTGCGGCACCGGTCTCTGTGAGCGCCGCCTTCGTGCAACGTACGCAAGGTGCGTGTACGTCCAGGCGGGCTCGACCTGGAGCGAGGCGTGGGGAGCTCTTTTCTCCGCCGGCTGGGAGGATTTGTATCGCACGGTGGGAGCCTACCGCTCCCCCATGGGGAGGTACTACATCTCCCGGTTCGGAGCGCACTTCCCCCCGGTGTCGATCCCGGGAGCTATCCGCGGGGCCTCCCTGCAGTTCACCCCCTCGGAGAACTCGGGGGGCACTGCGGAGTACCACGTGGTTTCGATCGACGAGGCTGCGGCGCGCATGAGCGCCGCAAGCTACGCCGTGAGCCAATGGGGATCAACCTCTCTCGGGAGCTTCCTGGCCTCGGCAGCGCCGAGGGGGGAGATCGCGAGTGTAGCATTCGTGCCGCCGTCCTCCATGGACTTCGGCGCCCCCGCCGGCCAGTGGATCGGGCTTCGGGAGAGGGCCGACCTCCTGAATATCGCCCCCGGGCTCGAAGACCACCACCTGGCCGTGTCGCCGGGTGGTATCGGTGACGCAGTCGAGCAGGTGTTCCTGCTGCTCCGCTATTAGTCCGCGCTCCCCACCCCCCCCCAACGCACCTTAACCCCCTAGCGCTTAGCCGACCCATTTTCTTTCTTAACAAATGGTCGGCTAAGCGCTCTTAAATTTTCTAGGGAGTAGCCTTTCCTGCAAAAACGTGTTTAAATTTAGCTCTATGGAAGAGAAACAGTTCACGAAATACGTTGAGCGGGGCAACTGTCACTGGGAAGAGGAATTTGGTCCTAGCATAAAGAGGTTCAATCTCGTTCAGCATGCTAGATTCCTAGCGGTTTTAGAGCAGCTTCCTGCTCATGTTGAGAGTATACTGGATTGGGGTTGTGGGGATGGGGCGCTCTCGAGACACCTCCTCGATCGCTGCAATGCGTTTACAGGAGTAGATACCGAGCAGGCAGGCTTGGATTTCTTTGAGAAAAACCTTTCTGATAAGAAGGAGAAATATCGGCTCATTAAGCTTGAATACAGCAATCCCTACCAGGTTCCCTCCCTGACCCCATCGTCATTTGATGTGATCGTCTGCTCCGATGTTATTGAGCACGTCCAATTCCCGGAGGCTCTGCTTCATGAATTCAATCGCCTATTAAAGCCGGGAGGAATTTTGGTTATCACAACTCCCTACCGATTAACAGAGGAGCCGAATGATCCGATGCACGTAAAAGAATACTATCCAAAAGAGCTCAAGCAGGTGGTGGAGCGTTGCATTCCCCACGCAGACACCTCGGTGACTCTTTATCAAAAAGTTCTTTTCTATAGTCTCTACGCGTGTCAGATAAGGCACACGCCTATCATGCGTTATATTATGAACGCGTTATTTAGACTGTGTGGTTACAACCCATTTATGGCAACAGACTCAGCAAAGAAAAAATGGGACATGTATACGTTAATCGTGACTAGAACAAAAAAATCCACATGAAGATGTTTGAGTTGTTTAACGCTTCTCATTTGCCAAAGCAAAAGTGGATTCGTGAATTACTGGCGTATTCAGGTCAAACATATTTCTTGTCGGTAATAAACATAATTGCCTCGATTCTTCTGGTGAGGTTTTTATCCAGAGATGGGTACGGACTATATGGGTTGGTATTCGCTATCTCTGGGGTAATAACAAACGTATTCGGTTTGGGGGTATTTCCTTTGGCTACGACCCTGGGACTGAAGGCACAGTCTCCGGAAGAGGAGAAAAGTGTAAGAGGGTATCTTTCCCTCGGAATTAGCTATGCCTTAACGTTATCTATTTTAACCCTGGGAGGACTCGCTTTTTTTTATGGAGCTCATGTAGTTCTGTATATATCGGCTGCTACATTCGGTTGGTTTTTTTATAATCTCCTTCCGTTTACCTACATCTCATCGGTAAGAAAAAGACACATTAAAGGTTTTATTTGGATAGAGGTGACAACACAACTTGTAAAAACGATCTTACCCATACTGTGGCTCGGGTTGTACGCCAGAACAATATCCTCATTTTTTGTAGGGTATACATTATCCATCGTGCTGATTTTATCTGTATATGTTTTTCGCATCTATAAAGATAGAGTGGAGTACGTGTTTTTACCAAAGAAACTAACGTTCCGCATCACGACCTATGCGAACCTCCTTGTAAGAGGGGTAGGAATAGCCTTTGAATCCGGAGCGGCGACGTTCTATGGTTCGTTGCTACTAATATTCGCTTCTCGAATGAGCGGTCTGGCTCTAACGGCCGATGTAAAGGTTCTGATAGGTTTTATTTCTACATTGTCCTTTGTAAGCCTCCCTGTTTACAAATGGATCGGCAATCACTTACCAAAAAAACTTGCGGAGTCAAAAGACCCTTGGAGAGACATGATGATTTGGAACGGGGTAGGGGTCATCCTAGGAGTCGTTATCTACGGTGTCGGATGGATTCTTGGGCCTCGAGTATTCGTCTTAGTATATGGCACTGCTTATGCGCACATATGGCCGGAGTATGGTAAGGCTGGCCTATGGCTAGTGTTCACAGGAGGTGCGGCCGGGATGAGCGTATTTTCTAGGTTGCAAGGACTTAGTTGGAAGTTCGGGATCCTGAGCTTGCTTAACGTTCTCGCAGGAATAGGATTTGTGATCATGTTCCATTTGCACACGTTAAGTCAGTTAGCTCTCTTCTACGGTCTATGGGTTTTGCCCGCTCTGCTAGGGTGCTATCTCCTCTCTTATCACTATAGATATGTTCATAAGAAAATTCGGAACGTTTGATTTTGTAAAAAAACACTCCCATTATATTTTTGGTAATGTACTAGATATAGGGGGTGGTAGTGAAAAATACAAAAAACTACTAGCGAGCATTCCCCGAGTGCGTAGCTATAAAGTATTGGACATCTGCTCTTTGCCTCATGTGGATATCGTAGCAGACGCAGCGGATACGGGACTTTCAGATGCTTCAGTAGATAGCGTTGTATGCACGCAAGTTTTGGAGCATGTGCAAAATCCAGATAAGGTAGCCGCCGAAATAGGGCGGGTCCTTTCTCCGGGAGGGATGTTGTTAGTAACGGCGCCTTTCATGATCGGCTATCACCCATGCCCGAAAGACTATTATCGTTTTACTGTAGAGGGGATGAGTACGCTCTTTGCTCCCTGGTTCGAGGTAGAACGGATCGATACTTTTGGTGGAATAGGCATGATTCTCTATACCAGTTCTTTGCTGGCCCGTGATTACGCCTATGATACCTACCTTCGGGGCGGGGGGATCATAGACGCCTCCCCCTTGCTCAGTCTGAGTCAAAGAATAAAGCGGAAAGCTTTTGCATTGTTCTGTGAAGCTTTGGACATTTTGACTCCAGAAAATATCTACTCAAACGTCGGTTGTGTGTTTCGGAGGAAATAGCTATAAATAGAGAAATTGACGATCGATCTATGTATATTTTCCAGAGGGATAGAGCGCTTTTGCACGGAGTAATAGCCAGTTTAATAAAAAAGTACGCTCTTTCGGGCAAGGTGCTTGATGTGGGTGCAGGATCCTTCTTGCGTTACGCGGCTTTATTCCCTTCAGGCACGGACTACGCTACGCAGGACATCGTTCCTTCGGATAAGGTGAAACACTCTTTTGTGTGCGACGCGGCTCATATGCCCGCAAGGGATGAGAGTTATGACGTCGTCTTTTCAACGCAAGTATTGGAACATGTTCCAGATCCGCTAGCTGTTCTGCGCGAAGCCACTCGAGTTGTGAGATCGGGGGGTCATATCCTTGTGAGCTGCCCGCAATCGAGTGAGGCTCATGAGATCCCGTATGACTATCATCGTTTTACGCGGTATGCGCTCGAGAATTACGCAAGTATTTTAGACCTAGATGTTCTGGAGATGGAGGCGCTTGGAGATTTTTGGAGCTTACTGCACAGATATGGAAGTCGCTTTTGCATCGAAGCCTTCCATTTGTACGATCACCCCCTGCTTGGGAGGGCGAGCTCAGTCTTTTTCAGGATATCTTCGATGGTGGTATCCTGGATGGACGCGCACATGGTGCCTCATTCATTGAAAGGAAAGTATGTTACGGGTTGGGTATGCCTCTACCAAAAAAGAAAGTAGTATTTATATCGGATGAATATCCTCCATTCTCCTACGGGGGGGCGGCTCTAGCATGTCAGAGAGAGTATGAAGCTGTGGTAAAAAGGGATTTGTTTGAAGTTTTTCTACTAACCTTTCACAATGAACTGAACGAGGACGCTCTTGTGTCTGAGAAGTATCTCTTCGCAAAACAACATGGGAGGATAGCCTCCATCTTTCAAACATGGAAAGTTATTAGGCACTTGCGCCATATAAAGCCTGATCTCGTCCATTTACATCATGTGACGAGTCGATTCGGTATTCTATGTGCGTACTTAATAGCGCGCCAATATCCAACTATTGTATCGGTGCATGATGCAACTTGGATTTCTCAAGAAAAGCCAAAAGTTCTACCAGGTAGTCGGTATTTTCCAGGTTGGTATAAGGTGCTGCGAGTGCATCGGTGGAGGTGGAGGCCTTTTCTTAGGTATGCGGCAAAAAAAGTGTTCACACGAACAGGGCGAATTATTTTTGTGAGTGACGCCTTGCGGCAGGTATACGTTTCTTGCATGCCCCTCGATCTTCACGCTAAGTTTATTACATTGAGAAACGGATTAGACCTTGAGGCATGGCAACCTGCGGTCAGGAGTAGTACGGAAAATGGGGTGATAAAGATTGGGTTCGCTGGTCGTCCAACGGTAGATAAGGGATGGAGGATTTTTTTTCAACTCATAAAGGAACTGTCCGACCGGGGAGTAGAGGCTTACGGTCACGTGGTAGGAGATGGGCGAGTGGAGGAAGAGCTAAGGTCAGCCCCGACGCTTGAGCGTTCAAGAGTTATTTTTGATGGGCTAAAGTCCTCGTCAGAAGTTTATAAGCAGTGGCTTTGTGGTATAGATATAATGTTTGCAGGATCTTTATACATTGATCCTTTTCCAAACACGGTGATCGAATCTCTTGCAATGGGGGTGCCTGTGATAATTGGACCGTATACAGGGTCGGGGGAAATCATGGATAGCAACTGTGGAGTGGTTATGAGCAAAGATGATACGGAGGACCCGTCTCTGGTTGTGGAGAGACTTGTATCGGGTGATGGCTTAGGGGTAAAGATCACTCAGTGGAGGTCTCACATAGCGGCTCCAGAGGTTCGAGCGAGATTCGATATGAGGACCCATGTAAATAAACTTGTGGAGCTATACAGAGGTACGATCAAAAGTTGATGAATTTCGAGTGGTATGGGGCGTTATGCTCTATGCGTATTCTAAGGCTTCATCTGTCCGTAAACACACAGTCCTTAA
>CAZLPD010000032.1:0-12437 GCA_964561355.1 uncultured Gammaproteobacteria bacterium | reverse complement strand
CACTCACCTTTTTAGGATGAGTGTTCTGTGTGGTGGGACCGGTGGGGATCGAACCCACGACCGTTGGCTTAAAAGGCCACTGCTCTACCGACTGAGCTACAGTCCCATGTTTCTTCCCGCTTTTTCTCTTATCACGGCCCAAGTCTAGCGAATCTTTGCGTATCTGACAAGCGTCTGTCGTTTTAAGGGTTTGCGTGACAAAAAGGCCCGTTTCGGCTAGACTACCCACAAATGACCGCCTTTTCTTTTGAGCATGTTCGCAAGCTTTTAGAGGCGATTACGCCTATTCCGATGCCGGAAGCCTCTTCGGAGGATGCTCGGATTACTGTACACGCGGCCGTGAGCCGTGTTTCGGCTTTTTACGAGAAATTGCGCAATGCGATTGATTATAAGGATGACCACTTGGTTCGCAAGGCGGCTATCGAGCGCATTCTTAAGCGTCGTGCCTTGTTCGATCATGATCCTCGCGCTGTTTCTCTTCACCTTATCCGTGAGTTGATTGCGGCTAAGTATTTACCTAATCAGAGCTTACCAGACTCGCTTATCGATGAGGTGTGTCCTGTCGTGAGTAAGTTTTTTGCGATCCGTAACCATAGTGCGGCTGGCCTTCGTCATGAGGAGTGGGTGTTGGGGATTGTGGCGGCGGAGCTTGAGGAGATGTTGGGCGATCGTGGTCAGTCTAAGGCGATGGCGCAGTTTTTGTTTGATCAAATCGGCGAGCGTATTGGTGTGAGAGAGGGGACGCTTGATGATACCGTGCGACGTTTACAAGTATACATTGCTTGTCATCGTGTGTTGTTCAAGGCGGATGAGGAGATGCTTTGCTACCGTCTTATTCGGTTCTACTTTTCCGCTTGGATGGAACCGGAGACGTGGTTGAGTGCCCCGCAGGAGATGGCGCTACGCATGGTGGGGATTCAGCAAGAGGTGGAAGAGCAGGTTCGTCATCCACTTGGGCAGAAGTTTTTGGTAGCGGTGAAGCCTTGGGGGGTTGCGCTCGCATTTTTGCGGGATGCCTTTGAGGATAAACCAGACTTGTTCCAGGGGTTACATGAACTCTCTCCTGCGTTGAAGAAAGAGTTGGTGAAGATCTCGGAGAAGCGATATCAGGCCTCTCGGGATCGGTTGCGACGTGGGACGTGGCGCTCGATCATCTACCTCTTCATGAGCAAGATGTTGCTTGCGCTTGCGATTGAAATTCCATTTGAACGGTTGTTTTATCAGGAGGTTCGCACGCTGTCGCTTGCGGTCAATATTCTTTTCCCACCGATCCTGATGTGGATTGTTGGGTTGTTTATTCGCGTGCCCGGCAAGGACAACACGGATCGTATTTTGCTTGCGGTGGAAGAGCTGCTCTCTGATGAAGGTCCGAAGGGACGCGAGATCAAGTTGCCAAAGGTGCGTACATTTTGGGGGAACCTTGGATTTGGCTTCATCTATCTGTTGGCGTTTTGCGTAACGTTCGGGCTCGTGGTGTATCTCTTGGCGCTCATGGACTTCACATGGGTGAGCATGGCGATCTTCCTCTTCTTTCTCTGCGTGGTGAGCTTCTTTGCGTATCGATTGCGTTTGGCGGCGCGGGAATATGTGGTGACACGCGAACAGGACTCGCTTCGAGCGGTCGTTATCGATCTCTTCATGTTGCCTATCTTGCGTGTTGGTCAATACCTGTCTGTTCAAGTTTCGCGTATTAATGTCCTTGTGCTCTTTTTTGACTTCATCATCGAAGCGCCATTCAAGACGATTCTCAACATGCTTGAAGAGTTGTTTGCGTATTTGAAGGAGAAAAAGGAGGAGTTGCAATAGCTCTATGATCCTACGATATATGCGCAGGCACGCTCGCTCCCTCTTGCTTGCTGTTCTTCTTGCTTTGGTGGCTGGGTTGTACGTGTATTTGTATCAGCACGGGTTAACAGGAAGGCATGTGATTCGTGCGTTGTATGGGTTTCTTGGGCGAGCAGGTGCGTGGGGGCCGGTGATCGTGTTGCTTGTGTTCGCTCTTCAGACGGTTGTGCCTATTCCGAACGTTCTTCTGGCGGCGCTCACGGGCTCTTTTTATGGTCCGTGGCTAGGCTCTTGTATCGTTTTTGTGGGCTGGTTGGTATCGGCGTCGGTGAGTTTTGCGGCGGGACGTTATTTTGGGAAGCCGGCGCTTGAGGCGCATAGCTCTTCTGCTTGGGTGAAAGAGTATCGTGAATTGGTTGAGAAGCGTGGATTTGAAACGGTGATGTTCATGCGTGTTGTGCAGTTTCCCGCGGACATTGTTGGCTTGCTTTGTGGGGTGACGCGTCTTTCTTATCGCGAATACATCATGGCGACGGCACTCGGTGTTTTGCCGGGAGCGATCACGTTTACGGTACTTGGACGTTCGTGGACGCAGCCTGTAGCCTGGCTCGTCTTCGGCGTTTTGTTCTTAGGTTCGGTGGCGCTTGCGTTTGCGATCAAGCGGACACGATGGTTTCGCTAGTATGTTTCATCTCCAATCTTCTTCTCAGATCTCACGGGCGCGACGCGGGAGTCTCATGACGCCACATGGTGAGTTGCAGACGCCGTTTTTCATGCCGATCGCTACAAAGGGCGCGGTAAAAACGCTGTCGTCTTTTGATATTGAGCGGTTGGGTTCGCCGATCTTGCTTTCGAACACCTATCATCTTTGGTTGCGACCAGGGCTTGAGGTCATGAAGACGTTCGGTGGTTTGCATAAGCTCATGAGTTGGCCCGGGGCGATTTTGACGGATTCCGGTGGGTTTCAGGTCTTTAGCTTGTCTGGATTGCGTAAGCTCACGGATGAGGGGGTGACGTTTCAATCGCATATTGACGGAGCAAAGATGATGCTCACGCCTGAGCTCTGTATGGAGATTCAGCGCTTGATCGGGAGCGATATCTGTATGGTGCTCGATGTGTGTACCGAGTTACCCGCTAAGCCGAAGGATTTGCAGCGAGCGCTTGAACTTACGAAGGCGTGGGCGAAGCGATCGAAAGATGCGTTCGCTTCTCTTCGTGAAGGTTCGGTAAATCCTGGCGCGCAGTTGTTTGGGATTATTCAGGGGGGAACGGATCTCGCTCTTCGCAAGCAGAGTGCCAAGGATTTGGTGGAGATTGGGTTTGATGGGTACGCGATCGGTGGGCTTTCTGTCGGCGAGCCTTTTGCGGAGGCGTGTACGGTATTGGATGGACTGCATGAGGAGTTGCCGGTTGATCATCCTCGCTACTTTATGGGAGGTGCGCAGCCTCATGAAATCGTTGGCTACGTGCAACGTGGGATTGATATGCTTGATTGCGTGCTACCAACGCGCAATGCTCGTCATGGGAGTATCTATCGGTTTGCGCATGAGGATCTGACGCGTCCAGATTTTTACGAGGTGGTGCATGTGACGAATGAGAAGTGGAAGATGAGCGAGGAGCCGTTGCTCGATCCGGCAGCTACGACGTACTATGCGACGCAGGCAGACGCGGAGCTCTCGCGGTACACGATGGGGTATCTTCGTCATTTGTTTACGGTGGATGAGATGTTGGGGCTACGTTTGGCGACGATGATCAACGTACGATTTTATTTGGAGTTGATGGCAAGAATCCGGAAGGCGATCGAATTAGGACGGTTGTGATGTACACGCTTCGTCGACGTGCAGGGATGCGCTCGATTCGCCTTACGGTTAAGGCGGATGGGGCGCTTGTGGTTTCTGCGGCGAAGTATGTGCCGGTGTTTGTGATTGAAAAGCTGATTCGAGAGAAGACGGCGTGGATCGAGGAACAGCGCGAGAAGATGAAGACGCGTGTTCGGTTAGCGCCGGCACCTTCCGCGGTCGATTATAAACGACACAAAGAGCGTGCATTGGCGTTTGCAAAAGAACGTGTCGAGCATTTCGCGGCCATCTACGGCTTTGCGCCGAAACGGGTGTCGATTTCCAACGCGCACACACGATGGGGGAGCTGTTCTTCGCTGGGAGCTATTCGCTTTAGCTATCGTATGGTCTTTTTGCCACCGCATCTGGCTGATTATCTAGTAGTGCATGAATTGTGCCATTTGAAGGAGATGAACCATTCGAAGAAATTTTGGGCATTGGTCGCGAAGACGATTCCGGATTGTCTGGTATTGAGACGGCAGTTGAAATTAGCGTGATTTGTCTAAAAACAAAAGAGACCCGCGCCTGGATCGTGATCGAGGGGACGGGTGGGGAGGAGGGGGGGAAGGTGCTTATCGGTGCAGGCGCACCTCGTAGGAGCAGTTTTCTCCTGCACTCACGTCTGCGTGTTCAAACGAAGACGCTGGGACTTCGAGTCCCTCGATGCAGCGCCCGTCCCGATCTCTCAGTCGGACGCGAAACATGGGAGGAGGTCTTCTGTCGCGTCCAGCTCCGCGCAGGGGTGGAATATAGAGGCATGTCATCATGCCCATCGATGACGTAGCTCCCATTGCGCCTGTACAGAACCACACGGGGATCCGGCTGTTGGGCTCCTCACGGATGTGTACGATGAGATTCGATCTTCGTGGGAACGTCAGAGCGACCCACTCATGATCTTTGTAGATGAACGTAGTGTTCCACCACGTCCAGATCGCGATGACGATCAGGGCTCCGGCGATGAATCCGAGCAGGAACGGCCTTTTCTTCACAGAAATCCCTCCTGTAGGGAAACGGTAGGCTATAGACTTTTTTACGTGGAGTCAATCCGTCTTCCTTGCGCAGCTTTTCAGCTCACCTCTCTTCATGCACAATCGCCAGCATGTCTACGGATCTTTTGGAGGGGTTAAATGAGGCGCAGCGGAAGGCGGTTACGCATACGAACGGCCCGCTTTTGATTGTGGCGGGGGCTGGGACGGGGAAGACGACGGTGCTTACCAAGCGCTATGCGCATTTGCTCGGTGTTGGCGTGGGGGAGAAGAGCGCCGTTCCGCCGGTAAAGACGGACAATATTTTGGCGCTTACCTTTACCGAGAAGTCGGCCCAGGAGATGGAAGATCGAATTTTAACGCTTCTCCCTACTGGGACGTATGATTTTTGGGTGTCGACGTTTCATGGGTTCTGCCAGCGAATTTTAGAATCACACGCGCTTGAGATTGGATTGCCAAATCAGTTTCGCGTGCTTTCGACGACGGATGCTTGGCTGCTTCTTAAACGTAGATTTACGGAGTTACCACTCGAGCATTATCGACCACTGGGAAATCCGGTGAAGTTTTTGCGCGCGCTTTTGCAACACATCTCTCGCGCCAAGGATGAAGGGGTGACGCCGGAGCGGTATCAGACGTTTGCGCAAGCGGCGATGGCGAGTGCGGAAAACGAAGAGGCTCGCAGTGAAGCGAAGCGGTTGCAGGAGCTCGCGGATGTGTACAGTGCCTATCGTCGCATCATGCTCGAGGAGGATTGCTTGGATTTTGGCGATCTTATTTTGGAGACGCTTCGATTGCTGCGTGAGCGACCGGCGGTGCTTGAGATGTATCGCGAGCAATTTAAGTACATCATGGTGGATGAGTTTCAGGATACGAACTGGGCGCAATACGAACTTATTAAGCTGCTTACGGGGAAGCGACGGAATCTGACGGTGGTTGGTGATGACGATCAGGCAATCTATAAGTTTCGTGGAGCATCGCTGGCGAATATTCTTCAGTTTCGCGATGACTTTTCTGAGGCCGTGACGGTGGCGCTGACCGAGAACTATCGATCGAAGGCGGAGATTTTGGATACGGCGTATCAGTTTATTCGCAAAAATGATCCACATCGTCTTGAAGTGAAGCTGCAAGATACCGGGCTTTCCAAGCAGCTCACGGCGGCTCGTGGCGGTGGGGGAGAGATCGAGACGATTTGGGCGCCGAGTGTGGATGAAGAGGCAGAGGCAATCGTTGAGGATATCAAGGCTAAGAAGATGCGGCCGGAGACGAGTTGGAATGATTTTGCTGTCCTGGTTCGTTCCAACGATGGGGCGGAGCCATTTGTGCGGACGTTTGAGCGTCATGGGATCCCGTTTCAGTTCATGGCGCTGCGTGGGCTTTACAGCAAGCCGGTGATTTTGGATTTGATCGCGCTCCTTTCGCTCCTTGATGGCTATCATGAATCGCCCGCTGTGTGGCGTGTGTTGACACTGCCTTGTTACAACTTGTCGGCACATGACCGAGCTGAGCTTGTGCAGCTTGCGAATCGTAAAGGGATGCCGCTTTGGCATGCACTCAAGTCGTTTGTTGAGGGGGATCGACATGGCGCGGATATCAATGATCAAGGGCTCACTATTTTGCGAAAGCTGGTTCAGGATGTTGATCGATTGGCTACGCAGGCGCGACGTGATCCACCTTTGAAGATTTTGCAGGCGGCCTTGAATGACAGCGGGTATTTGGCGGCGATTGTACGATTACCAGAAGGACAGAAGCGAGAATCTTTGCAATGGTTGAATGGGTTTGCTTCGCGGGTGAAGCGCTATGAGCAGGCTAACGATCCTTCGCTCAAGGGATTTTTGGAGGAGCTTCGTCTTGAGATCGAGAGCGGAGAAGAAGGGGCGCTGGATACGGATCCGGATGCGGGGCCTGAACTTGTGAAGATCCTTACGGTGCATGCAGCGAAGGGGTTGGAATTTGCGCATGTCTACATTGTGTCGTTGGTTGAGCAGCGCTTTCCTTCGCGCGCGCGACCAGAGCCGATTCCACTTCCGAACGGACTTATTCAAGAGCGCTTGGAGGAAGGTGATTATCATCTGGAGGAAGAACGTCGATTGCTGTATGTCGCTCTTACTCGCGCCAAGGATAGTCTCACGTTGAGTGGAGGATCGGATTACGGTGGCTCGCGCGCCAAGAAGCCTTCCCCGTTTTGGGCGGAGGCGAAGTTGGCCGTCCCTGAACAGTTAGTGTTGACGCGAGATTCGACGCGCGCGCTTTTGCCGCCGGAAGAAGTGACGCTAACGGATGCCTATCAGGAGAAGACGCTTTATCCGCTCAAGCGCCGATTTAGCTTTACGCAGTTGGCCGCGTTTCGAAAGTGTCCGCTGCAGTACAAGTTTTCGCACATCTATCGCATTCCTATTTTGGGTGCGTATCAGAAGAGCTTTGGGCAATCGGTTCACTTGGCGTTTCAGCGTATGCTTGAGTTGCATCGCGAACGATCACGTACGGTGCAGGCGAGCTTGTTTGGGGAGACGCGACCCGAGGGTTCGACGTTTGGTACGGGGTTGCGCGTGACGGAAGAGGAAGCGATGGCGCTTTTGGACGAGGCGTGGATTGACGAGTGGTACGAGACGCGAGAACGCCACGATGAATATTTGGCGAAGGGGCGATTAGCCGTTCGTCAGATGTGTCGCGCGTATAAGGAAGTGATGCCAACGATTCTGGAGATCGAAAAAGACTTTACCTTGATTCTCGGCGTACATTCGATTAAAGGAAAGATCGACCGTGTTGATCAGCTTGAAGATGGATCGGTGATGGTAGTCGACTACAAGACGGGAACGGCGAAGGAGACGCTTGAGGCGGAGGATAAGGAACAGTTGTATCTTTATCAGATTGCGCTTGAGGAGCGTGGGCTTACGGTTGGTCGTTTAGTATATGTGTACGTGTTGGATTGGGAGACACGCGAGGTTGAGCCGCTGAAGGGAAAGGCGCGCGAGACGTTTCTTGCCAAGCTTGAGTCGCGCATGGAGGATATTCTTCATTCAGATTATAAGCCGACGCCGGAGCCATTTACCTGTCGATTCTGCGATTTTAAGCATATTTGTGAGTTTCGAAAGTTGTAATGTATGTCTCTAGAACCTATTCGACGGTTTCTGCCAGGCGCGATTCGCTCGGCGGGCATTTCTGAGCAAGCGACGACGGCGCGTGTCATCTACGAATCGCAGCAGGCGATTGTGCGGCTGTGGGGAGAAGAGAAGGCGGCGTATCTACGCATCGTTTCGTTTTCTGAGGGGACGCTGAAGATTGCTTCGTCTTCTGGTGCGGCGTTGCAGGAGCTCAACATGCAACGTGTGCGGATCCAAAACGAGATCAACCGCACGCTTGGGACGAAGGTTGTAGGAAAAATTCTCTCGGTGAGTGCATAAGCCTCTACCGGAAGGCGCGTGTCATCCTGTATACTGTGGTTATGCAATCTGGCATGACATTTCCCGCGTATCTCTGGACCATGGGAGCGACGAGTTTGCTCGCGTGGGCAGCTTGGGCGTTGGTTATCTTCCGCGTGGATCCTGGGGAGACGGGTGTGTTGGGGCTGGGATTGTTTTACGTGACGTTGTTTGCTGGATTGGTTGGTGTGCTTGCAGTTGGAGGGGTGCTCTATCGCGTCTTGGTCTTAAAACGACACCAGCTTGTGATGCGTGAGGCGCGGATCTCGTTTCGGCATGCGCTCATGCTTTCGTTTGTGGCGGTTGGGAGCTTGGCGCTCTCGGCTCAAAACCTGCTTACTTGGTGGAATATCCTTGGTGTTTGCTTGTTTGTAGGTGCGATCGAATACCTCTTTGTTTCTATCGAAGAGAGTCGGCGCATGTAGGGTTTGCTATCTTTGCGATAGGTCTCTATGATCCCCGTGTATGTGGCGGAAATTCTTAAGAAACTTCACAAAACAGATTGGTATTGATTTAGGGACCTCCAACACCCTGCTTTTTGTAAAAGGGCGTGGGATTGTGGTGAACGAGTCGTCGGTTGTGGCGGTAAATCGTCGCAACGGTCGTGTCTTGGCTGTGGGGGAGGATGCTCGCTCGATGATGGGAAAGACCCCGCCACACATTCTCGTGACGCGACCGCTGCAGCGCGGGATTATCGCCGATTTTGAGGTGACGGAGAAAATGCTGCGTTACTTTTTTGATAAGGTTCACGATGATCGTTCGTTGGTTGTGCCTCGTCCGCGTGTGGTGATCTCGGTGCCGCTTGATGTGACGGAGGTGGAGCGCAAGGCGGTTGGTGACGCGGCGATGAGTGCGGGTGCTCATGATGTGCTAGTGGTGGAAGAGCCGATCGCGGCGGCCATTGGTGCTGGGATGGATATTTCGAGTCCACTTGGCAACATGGTGGTGAATATTGGAGGAGGTACGACGGAGGTGGCGGTTATTTCTCTGAACGGGGTGGTGACGGCTAAGAGCAGTGGGATTGCGGGAGAAGAATTGAACAAAAATATCGCGCAGTACGCTCGCGATGTGTTTAATCTCCTCTTGGGTGAGGGAATCGCTGAGCAGATTAAGATGGATATTGGTTCTGCGGTTGAATTGGCTGAGCCAATGGAAACATCGATGCGCGGTCGCGATATGTTGAGTGGGTTGCCGCGTGAGATCTTGGTGAATGATGCGCAGGTTCGTGAAGCGTTGGCGCGTTCCGTGAAGGCGATTGTGGAGCAGGTAAAAAGCATTCTTGAGGTCACACCTCCAGAACTTGTGGCGGATATTTATCAAAAAGGGATTGTGCTTACGGGTGGAGGAGCGCTTTTACGTGGAATGGATGCGGCGATTAGTCGTGGAACGGGGCTGCCGGTACGCGTGGCGGAGGATCCGCTGACAGCGGTGGTGCGTGGCACGGGCATCCTTCTTGATAATAACGCCCTTCTTGAAGACGTTGCCTTTCCTGCGACGGAACGTATTCCTGGCGTATGAGGCTTCGAGCGGTGTTCATTGGAGGTGCTCTTGTTTGTCTCGCGCTTCTTTTTTTGCTTACAGGTATCGCCAAGCCTATCGGCAATGCGGTTCGTTTTTTGACGCGTCCGCTTGTAAACGGTGCCTCGCGTGCCGCACAGGGGGCGCGAGCTTGGGCGGGTCGTTCTGCGGCCACGGAGGCTGACCTTCGGGCGTTGGAGCAGGTGATCGCGCAAGGAGCGGTGGACCGTGCTCGCTTGCAGGCGTTGGAGGAAGAGAATCGCGTGCTTCAGGCGCAGGCTCATTTTTTACAAACGTCTAAGCGTGATGGGATTGGTGCGCACGTGGTCAGTCGAGATTTGCAGAGAGGAAGAATGCATTTCTTGCTTGATCGTGGCACACGCGATGGTGTTGAGATTGGCCAGGCGGTGATTACGGGCGATGGCGTCTTTGTGGGAAAGGTTTTGAATGCGAGTGAGAGCACATCTATCTTGGAAGTCTTCACGGATCCAGATGCTCGTACAGCCGCTTCGCCGGGTACACGACCACATCTTGTGGGTGTTGTTGAAGGACGCGGGAATGGAGCGGCTTTGCTCACCTATATTCCACCTTCGGAAGTGCTTAAGAAGGATGATCTTCTTGTCACGGCTGGTACGGAGGAAAAGGTTCCGGGTAATCTTCCTTTGGGAATCATTAATCGTGTGAATGGAAAACCTACGGATCCCTTCTTAACGGCGGCTATCGAGCCTCTTGTGAGTCTTGATCGTCTGACGACGGTTGCTATTCTCAAGCCCCGTGAGTAGGTTGTTTGTATGCGAGGATTTATCGTGAGCATGCTCATAGGAGTTGTCGCCGCCGTGTGCTCGGTTGCGGCTATGCCGTTTCTCACGGGAAATGAAGGCGTGGGGGTTGTGGTTCCAGCGCTTGTACTCCTGCTTATGGGCGCGCGGCTTTCCAGGGTGATGGTTTTCGCGGTTTCTACGGGGATTGTTTTGGATAGCTACGCCTTCTACTTGTTTGAGGGTCATACGATTCGTTTGTGTGCTCTCGCCGTGGCGGCTTCGTTTCTGTTTACTCGATGGCTTACCAATCGCTCTGTATATACGGCGATGGCATTGGCTTTTCTTCTCACGATTCTTGATCAGCTTCTTGGAACGATCTTTTACGCCTTTCAGAACGCCTCGGGGATTCATGGATGGTCGTGGACCGGGCTTGCTTCGGCCTTGGCGTTTCATTCGTTGGCTACCGCGTGCGGATTTGTGCTGATGGGTTTTTTCACGAAGCGACTTTCTCTCACGCTTGATCGTTCTTCGAACGCGTTTCGCTATGGCTAGTCGTTTTTTCTTCCAGCCAAGAGCGCAAGAACACGATTGGCGTGTGAATCTTGAACGTGAGGAGACGATTCGACACGAGGTGTTGTATGAGGAGGAGGTGACTTCTACGGGGGAGCGACCGCTCTACCTCGGTCAGGCGTTTGCTCGGTATCGGTTTTTGGTTGTGCAGCTGTTGGTGGCTTGCGTGCTCGTTGGATTGGCAGGGCGGGCGTTTTGGGTGCAGCAGATTCAGGGGAGTCATTATCAGCAGCTCGCCGAAAGGAATCGTTTGCGAGAGGTGCCACTTTGGCCGAAACGTGGGATTATTCGTGATCGCACAGGAGTGATCCTGGCGGACAACACGCCTCGTTTTCAGGTCACGATGACGCCTCGCGATTTGGCGAAGGGGGACGGGTTTACGCTTGAGCTTGGCCAGGCGGCTCGTTTGCTTGGCGTTGGGATTAGTGATGTGCGTACGCTCGCCTCTGCTACGGGCACCGCGCGTGATGAAGCGGTATTGGTGGCGGATTCTCTCCCTTACGAGCAGGCGTTGTCTCTCGCGGTGAATCTGCCAAGGTTGCCTGGGTTTCATCTGGAAATCCGTCCGAAGCGGCGTTATCCGTTGGGGGATACGATTCCTAGTCTTTCGCACGTGTTGGGATACGTAGGGAAAATCTCTCCGGATGAATATGAATCGCGACGTGATCAAGATTATCGCCGTGCAGATGAGATCGGAAAAATTGGGATTGAGCGAACGTATGAAACGGCCTTGCGTGGAACGGTGGGTGCTGAGGTGAGTGAGGTAGACGCGTTTGGTCATCGTCAGGCAGCACTGCGTGAAGTGGCTTCGGTGGATGGTCAGGAGATGCGGCTTACGATCGATAGCCAGTTGCAGCGAGCAGCGGAAGTGGCGCTTCAGACACAACTTGGACGGGCACAAGTGACGCGAGGGGCGGTTGTTGCGCTTGATCCGCGCGATGGGAGCGTGCTCGCGCTTGTTTCGTGGCCTGGGTACAACAACAACCTTTTTTCGGGGAGTGTTTCTTCGACGGTATATCGCGCGCTTGCGGATAATCCGGATCAGCCTCTTTTTCCACGCGCATGGGCGGGAATGTATCCGTCTGGTTCTACGGTGAAGATTGTGATTTCCGCCGCCGCTTTGGCAGAGAAGATTATCACGCCCGTCACCACGGTTTTATCCAATGGTGGGATTCGGGTTGGGCCATGGTTTTTTCCTGATTGGAAGGCGGGTGGTCATGGGGTGACGAATGTCCGAAAAGCGATCGCTTGGTCTGTGAACACGTTTTATTACTACATCGGGGGTGGATACGAATCGTTTGTCGGGTTGGGGAGCGACCGTCTGGGGGCTTGGATGCGGAAATTTGGGTTAGGGGAGAAGACGGGGATCGATCTCACAGCGGAGGCGTCAGGGTTTGTGCCTACGAAGGAGTGGAAGCAGAAGGTGAAGGGGGAGCCATGGTTTTTGGGGGACACCTACAACTTGTCGATTGGGCAGGGTGATCTTTTGGTGACGCCGCTTCAGGTGGCTGTCTATGCTTCGGCAGTGGCGAACGGAGGAACGTTGGTTCGACCGCACGT
>CAZLPD010000031.1:11436-13581 GCA_964561355.1 uncultured Gammaproteobacteria bacterium | reverse complement strand
GATGCGTCTCGTTCATTTTCTAAATCCGCCTGAAGGATCGCGAGCGGGGTTCGTAGTTCGTGTGAAGCATCTCCCAAGAACCGACGTTGTCTGTTGTAGGCGGCTTGAATAGGCTCGAGCGTTACGCCTGCGAGCCAATAACTCAGCACTCCTGCGATGGCGAGCAGTGCTCCGTTTACCATGAGGAGCGAATCGATGAGCTCTGCGCGCACTTCTGCTGGACCCGTGGGGATGCCGTCGTCTGACATCACCGGAATACCACCCAGCCGAAAACGAGGAAAACGATGATCCAATCTTGTTGAGAACGTTGAATAGATACTTCCACTCGATAAGAGCAGGATCACCGCAAGAATCGAAACATACACCAATGTGAGGCGTGCGCGCGCTTCGGAGAACCTCCCCCTAAGCAAGCCGGTATCCTTTTCCCCAGACGGTCTTGATGCGTTTGGCATACATGGATGGAAGTTTTTTACGCAGGTTTTTGAGATGCACGTCGATGACGTTGCTAAATGAATCGAAGAACTGATCCCAGACGTGGCTCAGAATATCTTCGCGCGTGACGACCGCATCTTTATTGCGCAGGAGATATTCGAGTAACCCATATTCTCGGAGGGTGAGGCTGATTTCCTTTTCATCGACCATCACTTTTTGCGCACGCGTATCCAACCGCAATCCGTCGAGGATCAGCACATCACTTGAAACCAACGGTTTGCGACGAAGGAGCGTCCGAATGCGTGCGGCAAGCTCATCAAATGAAAACGGTTTCACGAGATAATCATCGCCCCCTGTATCCAGCCCCGTGATCTTATCTTCCGTCGCGTCCTTTGCTGTGAGGAAGATAATCGGTGTTTGTACCTTTGCTGCTCGCAAGTTCCGACAGACTTCAAGGCCGTTTCGTTTTGGCATCATGACATCTAAGACAATGACATCGTAGGCGTTCATGCGTGCCAACTTCTCGCCTTCTTCACCATCCAACGCAGCATCAACCGCATATCCGCGGGTTTTAAGGCCTTGTACTAGGCTTTTGTTGAGTTTTGGCTCATCTTCCACGACCAGGAGCTTCATGGGGCGAGTGTACTCCAGAAAGGATGAAGACGCGATGAAGCGATCACAGCGCGCTCAGATATGCATCGTAGGCGTTCCTTAGGTGTTCAACGACCTCTGGGACCGGTTTTATGAGTTCGTCGATGCGTGTCACCGGTAACATGTTTATGGATGTTGAGGTGATGAAGAACCCGTCGTACGTGGAAAGCGCTTCTAGATGGATCGGCTCCTCGCGCACAGACATCCCCATTCTTTTTGCGGTCGCCAATACCTGTTTTCGTGTAATACCTGACAATATATCTTCGGATGGAGCTGAGTATAGTTCACCATTCTTTACCGCAAAAAAATTTGTGCGCGTGCCCTCTGTTATCTCACCTCTTCGATTTATGAGTAGGCAGTCCTGAGCGTGCTTCAATTTGGCCTCGCGATAAACTATATAACTTTGTAGCATGCAAAATGTTTTTGCGGTTGGGTAGATCCGCTCCCCTTCTCGAGCGATGAGCGAAACCCCCAGTCGATATACTTCCTCATCCATGCACGGAAGGTCGACGGCGTAGATGAATAGCTGCGCGTCCTCTTTATGCGCAGCACCGACAAGACGAACCTTCAGCAGAAACGTTGAGTGGTCCACATGCTGCGCAAATGATAGGAGCCATTGGACAATATGTTGCTCAGTAAATGGATGCCCAAGCCCGATACACCTAGCTGACGCGCAGAGTCTTTCTGCATGATCATCCACGAAATAGACTCTTCCATCTATGCACCGCAGTGTCTCGTGTACGCCAAATCCATGGGTAAGCTCGAGATGGTCGATACCCATTCTTGCTTCCACAGCAGGGATGACGGTTCCGTTTCTGCTCACGTGCGTACCAATCATATGCTGTTGACGATGGTATCGATAGCAAGAACTCCTCGTCAAGAACCTTTTACTACTGACCATAGCCTCAATGAGAACGGTCCAAATAAGTACCATCCAGCGTGATTTGCATCTGCGAAGACACCCGACATAGGCGAACTATTTCCCCCTTATTTTACCGCTGTGAATCTTACCCGTCCCAACACCTGTCCGCGTGCGGTTTCGATGGAGACGCGCCACTCGCC
>CAZLPD010000031.1:10224-11336 GCA_964561355.1 uncultured Gammaproteobacteria bacterium | reverse complement strand
GCACGGAGTGAGAGCGGGATGGGTGGAATGAGATTGGTGAGATACAACGTGCTTAATACGCAGAACACCAGGAGGACGGAGACGCTCATGCGCCACCCCTGCGATCGAAGCGTTGGCGTGAAGCGCAGAAGCACCCAGACGAGCGAGAGACTTAGAAGCAAGCTCGCCACGCCGCCGACTAGCACGACCCAAGGCTCCAGCGAATGAAGGAGATATGGCAATAGAATGGATATGTAGGCAGAGAGTACGAAGGAGAAGAGCGTGATCTGTACCCAAGGTTTTAAGTAGGCGCGGCGGAATGTTTCATTGAAGAAGATGAGTCCGATGAGGATCGCAAACATTGGCCAACTCGCGGACAGGCTGCCACTGAACCAGTAAAAAAGGAGCGCCATGCTGAGTAGGGAACCGAACGCGATCTGGAGGACGAATGGCGCGGCGAGCTGCAAACGCGCGAGCACGGGATGACTTCCATCCGCGGCATGCTTTTCGCTGAAGGCGATGTACACGATCGATGTAGCGGCAAGGAGGAGGTAGATCCCCAATCCAACTAACGTGATGCCGACTTCCAGCGATTTAAATGTGAAGTAATGCAATAAAAAACCGCCCAAGAGGAACGCGGATACAAGTGATCGCTCATGTGCCTCTATCCACTGTTTAAGCTTGATGTAGCCTTGTCGGCCTTGTAGCCAGGTGATGGGCATAGACTCTCTCCATGCTACACAACCCTCACAAAAACCACCACGAACGCAACATCGCTTTCTGATCGTGTATACTCTCCACGTTATGCCTCATCCCCTCCCTCGCCCTCCCATCTTTCCGCTTCGCCTTGGTCGGAGTGTGACGGGGTTTGGGATTTTTGCCGTCGAGGACATCCCGGCGAAACGGTTTATCATAGAATATTGGGGAAAGCTTGTTCCGAGTGAGGTTGCGAATGCCATCGGCGGACGCTACCTCTTTGATCTCGAGAACGGCAAAACGATCCTTGGCAGTACCCGCAAGAACATTGCGCGCTACGTGAATCACGCCTGTCGACCGAATGCTGAGGTTCGCATCGCTAAAAACCGCGTCTACATCTATTCCACAAAACGCATCAAAGCAGGCGAACAAGTCAC
>CAZLPD010000031.1:1860-10124 GCA_964561355.1 uncultured Gammaproteobacteria bacterium | reverse complement strand
ATATCGATCTTCTTCATCTTGAGCATGGCTTGTGTTTTGCGCTGCGTAGCGGCTGCATCCTCTCCCTTCATTAATTCACCCATGTTCGCAGGGATGATTTGCCAAGAAATACCGTACTTATCCTTTATCCAACCGCACTGCTCAGAGGCAGGTACGGCGGACAGTGCGTGCCAGTAGTAGTCAATTTCTTCTTGTGTTTCGCAGGCGACTACGAGGGACACGCCTTCATTAAAGGTGAATTCGTGCGGGCCAGAGCTGTCCATTGCTACAAACCATTGATTATTCAGCGTGAAGTCCGTGAACATGAGCGATCCCTCTTTCTCTGACTCCATACCGGATGGGTAGCGGGCCATCGCTCCACGTTTTGCGTTCTTGAAGATCGAAAGATAGAGGTTTGTCGCCTCTTCTGCTTTGCCAGCGACTCCTTGCGTGAACAGAAATGACGGCATGATCGTAGGACGTGGTTCGCCTGCGGGATTCGTCAGAATCAACTGCCAAGAAACACCGTATTTATCCTGGATCCAGCCGTAACGCTTACTAAAAGGATATTCCCCTATTGGCATAAGGACCTTTCCACCTTCGGCGAGTTTGTTCCACATTTCATCAATGCGGCTCGCCGCGTTTGCATCTTGGGATGGATCAACATTCACCATGAACGAGATGGAAGGGTTGATTTTGAAAAATGGTCCAGCGCTGATAGACATGAACGGCTGGCCCCAGAGCTCGAACTCAAGGATATCGCAGTCTCCCGACGGTGTGCCGTGGATGGTTTGAAGATGAGTGATCTTTGATTCAGGAAATACGGAGACGTAGAACTCTGCGGATTCACGAGCCTCTTTATCGAACCAAAGATGTGGGGTGATCTGTTTCATAGTGAGTATTCTTCTCTTATTCCCTAGACCTGTAGGAGACCTCGAAACCCTCTCGCCGCGTAGTAAGAGGAGGCGCCGTTGTGGTACACGAACACGTGGTTGTAGCGACGGTCGGCGAAGAGGGCGCCGTCGAGCTTTCTGATGTCGGTGGGCGTCTGTATCCAACTTGAGGTTTTTGTATCGAAGCTTCCGAGCTGCTGCAGCTCTCGATACTGCTCTTCTGTGATGATCTCCATTCCCATTGCGCTCGCCATGTCCATCGCTGTGTCTTCTGGCCGGTGCTCTTTTCTTGATTCCCACGCTGCGCGATCGTAGCAGACACTCCGACGACCGGATGGGCTTTCGGGAGAACAGTCGACGAACATGTATTCGTCTGACTTTTTTTGATATCCAACCACATCAGGTTCACCACCTGTTTCCTCCATCTGATGCAGCGACCATAGCTTCTCTGGTTGCTTTTCTAGCTTGGCTTGCACGCTCGTCCATCTGAGACCTTCGTGACGGTTCGCGTGCTTCTCAAAACGAGCTTTGAGTGCTTTGAGGAGTCCTTCGCTTTGTTTTGGCGAGAGTTCTTTCTTCTTGGTGGTTTTCATACATCTCATCCTAGCTTGGCTAAGCACGTACGTGAAGTTGACGCTTTACTTGCATCCGCTCGGCTCGCGTAATTCGCTCCTTAGTCAGGATATACCAACGCACCGCGCAGGCGGTGCGTTGGTATATCCACTACAAATCCTTTAGCGTTTTGCGTTACATGCCGCGTAACAAGTCGTGTACCCCATCTCGCAAGAGGAGAGCGTATCTACTTTTGCGCCCTTTATACAGTTGAGACGCTCTGCATCGCAGCGATATACGCATTGTGGATAGGTCTCTCCCGCAAGTGGACTTGGCGCCATTAGTGACGAAGGTAGTCCGGTGCCTGGAGTAGTTGGGTTCACCGTTGGGGTTGTTGAGCTTATCGGACCTGCCCCAGCCGATGCGCCCGCGGCAGTCACGCTCAATCTGCCGAGCTCATTTATTAATCCAGCTTCTCGCATTTGTTGGAATACGGCAGACGATCTTGCGTTTCCGTTACATCTGTTCAGACACATGAGGTACCCTGGCAAATTTTGATATGTGGCATCGCAATCAGACTGACACGTCAACTGACGCTGATCGATCAAGCAGCTTGCTAATGTTGATACTAATACATCTCCAAACTGACGACACTGCGCTGGTGTAGTTATTTGATATCGATTTTGGCAGAGCCCGAATAAACCTTCCGGAGAGTGAGAGGCGTGCACGTAATACTGTGCTTCTTGTTGCCCAGGATTAACTGGTACGGTCTCGTAATAACTCGTGACATTCACATATCGCTGCGCACACTCGATGTTTCTTAACGTGTTTGAAGGACAACGTGAAACGCAAGCTACGAATCTTGGGTTATTCAAAGCGCCGCTTGGACCGCGCTCTAACGCGGTCGAAGCGAAACAGTTATTTACACATGAAGTTGCCTGCGCTGAAGTCACCGTTGTCCTTGTCGCCGTCGTTCCCGTGGAACGGTTACAGACGTTGTAGATGCGGTCTAGTTTGCTGTCTATTGTATCAAAGCGCTCTGCCGCTCCTAGATTCCGAAGCACATCTTGTATCTGTGTAACTCTGTCTCTAATGTCTTGCACCATACTGCTTAGGTTGTCTTCAAATCCTGTCGCTTGCGCGATTGGCGTTGCACACACTAAGAATCCAAGGGCAAAAATCCCAAGGATTGCTATCGATATTTTTTTCATAGTGCTCTTATTTTAGACAAACCCCCCTTTCTTTGCAAACAGATTCATAACACTAGACCACTAGAAGCCTCTCTATTGCTCTTGCCTACTGCCATACCACCTTCTTCATCCCGGGAATGCGCAGGATGTTTGTTTCTACGATGGGTTTGCACGTGCACATGGTGATGGAGACACCTGCCCAACCTTCAATAGGAGGGATCGTGACCGTTCCATCTTTTTCCATGATGTTGAGTTGATCGAGCACCGTTTGGCACATACCCGTTGTGGCCGCATGGAGGGTTTCTTTTACGACCTGGAGCGGTGTTGGGTTCTTTTCCAACGTACTTGTCGTATGTTCAACGGTGATTGTTTTTTGGTAGCCGACGCTATCCATATCTGCCCCGTTACAATACTTCGTCGATACTTCTTTGGACGAGAGGAAGGAGATGGTTCCCGCGGGAGAAGCGATCCTGTTCAAGAGCAACCCGTTCACCGAAAAGTACGCCCTCACGCCGACCGAGGGTGCGGTTGTCATCGGTTCCCCCTTCTTTCTATCGACGTAGTTTGCGACGATCCCACCATTCTTTATCCCAATATTTTGTGGGGTAATACGGTCGCCGAGCAACAAAGCGTTTGTGCCTCGCATGCCGCTTGATGCATCCATGGATGCTGCAACGTAATAAAATGTTCCACTCCCACCTGTGGTCTGTGTGATAAAAAGGGCCGCATCGTTTATTCCATCTCCATTCAGATCACCCATCGCCGGCTGTCCAACAATAGACGTGGATACTTTTGCGCTTCCCGCACCCGTTTCCGCTTTTCCTTTCACCAGAGTGATAGACGTGTCGTTGATGAGGTATGTTGCGTTCAAAGGATCGACGACTACGACGGGGGGTACGGGTTGGTTTTGCACTGGCTCACGATCTCGATTCATCCACACGGCGTATATTCCGCCTCCTGCAAGCACGGCGACAATCAGCAGCACTGCATATAAGCGTGTATTCATATACTTCCTTCTTACTCCTAATCCCCCCGTCTGCATACAGCTAGACTTCAGATCTCTACTTCTTTGGACACGGAGGAAACTCGCAGTTAGGACCCGTTCTTCCAACCGCGGAACCGTCTGGACAGAGCTTTGCCTCTTCTGTACATGCCACGGGTGGTTTTGCCGGCTTCACGAAGGTGATTGGTATTTCGAGGGCGTTGTCGTTTTGTGGGAGACCGGATGGATTATCTCTCCGTAGGATGAGCGATCCTTTATTACTGTACACATTCGGATCAACCTTAAACACGATGGTGGCTTGAAATGGCACGAAGTTATTTGTCATCCAATCGCTTTTTGCTTGCGCGATTCCTTGCGCGATGATCTTTCCATCCCAATCTGTCAGCACGACAGGAAAGCTGGCTTCAAAAAACCAAGAACCTCGCGCTTCGCCTGTAAGGACTAGCGGACTTTGGATCTGCTGATTTGGAAGTGGGTTTGTGACGTGAATGAGATCCGACGTAGTCGTTGCGCTCACGATCGCTCTTGTCGAGGTTGCGGGCGTTTCGTTGATTGGATTTGGAAGCGGTGTCTTGGCCCTGTTCGCATACCACGTATACGCACCAGCCGCGATACACAGAGCTACCGTTGCAACGCACACGAATCGCGAGAGAGTGGTCATATACCTTATCTGTACTCTCTCGCGGGGGTTCTGCCTAGGAAGACCTCGGCCACTGGAGACGTCTATCCGTTTAGCTTCGCTCTTGTTACTGCATCTGTTTTACCGGTTTGCGGGAGTTGATGGGCTTGTTGGAAGGCCTTGAGAGCCGCTTGTGTCGCTGGACCGAAGTAACCAGTTTCGTATGTTCTTGCTTCGATGGGGTCGGTTGCGAGAGCGAATCCGTTTGTGTTTAAGAATCGTTGGAGGGCACGAACGTCTGCTCCGCGCATACCTAGGCGCAGCTCACGAGAGAAGGTAGCTCTTATTGTGCACGCGTTTGAGGTTGTGAGGCTTCGTATGCGATCACGTGTAGATACGCGCAATGCTCCGTCTGCTGGAAGATTGTTCGCCGATTGGAATGCGGCAAGCGCGCGTGTTGTGCCTGGACCGTAGTAGCTTGTTTCTTGACCGCTCGAACCCGGACCACTGCGAGCGACTAGGTTACCTCGACCATTCAAGAATCCCTGCAGTCTTTTTACATCTGGCGAGGTAGCGCCGAGCACTAAGTCTGCGGTGAACACCATTTCCTGGCACATTCGAGAGGAGGTTGGCTGCTCCATCGGCATACTTCCACTATTTACCGTTCCCGAAGAAGGCGGCGGAGTGATCACCGGCGCCGGTGGTGGAGGTACGATGCTTGCGACCGTGTTTGGCCATGGGACAAAGACGGGGATACTCCCTCCTCCGCCCGCGCTCAGCGCCCCACCACCACACCCACCTGTTCGAAAGGTTTGTTGGGTACTTGTGCTTGCGATGCCGTACGCATCAACCGACGTGAGAACAAATGTGTACGTTGTACAAACCAGCAATCCCGAGATGCCCGCCGTGTGTGATGTAACGCGGATCGGATGATCGCTGCGACCAACTGCCGTGGCCGGACTTCCCACACCGTAATAAACGTCTGTTGATGCGTGTTCGTCCGTGCTCCAGGTGAGCGTGGCGGCATTATCCGTTGTGTTTACGCTGGAGAGTTCGTATGAGGCGCCGGATGGATAGGTGACGATGGTTCCGGCGCGCAACGTTGGATAGGTGACGCCCGTCTCTCGCCATACGTTTGTAAAATTCCAGTCTGACAGCGGATCGTCTGCCGTCTGAAGGAACGCCCGTGCGCTCGTGTTTGCCGTACAATACGCTGACCCGCTCTGATCTCCCACGCAAGAGGCTGTCGTCGCGGACACGGGACGATAGGCAAGATGGGCTGGCGTGAAGCCGCTAAGGCTACCGATCATCCATGCCATGTTTGTGACTACGCCGCTCGGATCATTCAACGAGACGGCGGCAAAGGCATGATCAACGTTTGTGTTCGCGTTTCCTGTTTGCGCAGATCCAATCAACCCGCCGATGTTCGAAGGAGATCCACCGGAGGTTGTCACCGTGCTTGAAGCGTAGACACGGCTCACGTTGGTGTAGGCGTAGGCACTGTTGAGATTCCCCATAAAACCTCCGACGTCTGTTGCTCCGGTCACGTCGCTTGTTGTGTAGGAATCCTCGATATCAACGTCCCCTTCTGCTTGGCCCACGAACCCACCGACATAGCGATATCCCGATACGGCTCCCGTGGCGGAGTTTTGACGCAACGTACAAGCAGGAAACTGCGCCGGATTTTGCGACTGACAAGAGAGGAAGCCCGCAAAGCCGCCGGCGCGAGGAGAGCTGCCTGCCCCGTAGCTTCCGGTTACATTTCCGCTTGCCGTGCTGTTGTAGATAAAGAATCCTCCCGTTCCTCCAGAAGAATCCATGTATACACCTCGACTACTCATCCCTCCAAAAAATCCCCCCACATCCACCCCTCCTTGCACGACACCTGATGCGCTGTCGTGATCAAATGTCACCGCTGTGCGCACGTCACTACTGGATGTGAGCGACATCTTTCCGACAAATCCGCCCACGTCCGTACCAGCAGAGCCTGCTACATCAACCGCCGCAGAGCTGTTGGTTATTTGTACATCCACAGGGTACCCGCTACTGCCAGCCATCACCGTACCAACGAACCCTCCCAGCGTATTCCTCCCCGTTACAGACCCCGTGGAGCTTGCGTTATCGATCGTGAGATGAGTGGCTCCTGCCCCGCTTGCTAATATCTGCCCGATCAATCCGCCTCCTGTTGAGCCCGTGCGGAGATTAACCGTCACAGCAGCGCCTATGTCACTCAACGAAGCGGTAGCGGGTCCTGACAGAGTAAGCGAACCCATTAGTCCACCAATAGCGCTCGCTGAAAAAGGGGCTCGTCCCTGAACCGTTCCCGAGATTTGCGTACTATGCATGATCAGCGTTGAGCCATCTGAAATGGTCGCGTGACCCACGATCCCACCTTCTCCCCCACGCCCAGAAATCGTTCCGTACATATTCAGCCCAGACCAGGTCGTTGTGGCTCCATTTGTGAAGTAGACTTCACCCACGAGTCCTCCCGCCCCAATGCCTGAACCCCCGGGATTTGCCGTCACAGAAAGATAGCTTGTGACGTTTTGTAACGTCAGATTCTCTGCGTATCCAACAACGCCTCCCACATAAAATGGTCCTGTCACCGAGCCATCCGCGCCCAGTGTAAGATCTCTTATCGTAGCTCCGCTAGCTTGACCAAAGAGTCCAGTGAAGGGACCTCCGTGATCGTTAATCGTGAGATTCGTGATCTGGTGTCCACCGCCATCAAACGTCCCGATGTAGGCGTCACCTCTTGTCAGAGGGGCTACCGTTACTCCAAGACAGTCAATATCGTTATCGAGGACGTAATCTTCCGCGTAATTTGTGCTCGTCGCGGCAATATCCCTGAGTTCTTCGCAGGTCGTTATATGCTGCGGGATTGGTGGCGTCACCGTGAACGAAGGGATAGCGACCGAAGATGAGTATCCTGTGTCCGGATCAGTAATGGTGGCGACACAACTTCCGTACGTCCCATCGGGCAATACCACCATAGTGATTGTGCTTGTTCCAACTCCGATGCTCACAGGCGCCGTCGTGGTACACCCTCCTGAGAGCGCTAGCGTCCCAGCTGTATCGGTGTGCACGCCGAACGAAGGCGTGAGACGGTTATTAAGCAGTGGCGCTACCGGCTCCCCTATCTCTAGAATGGGCGTCGTTGGAGGATCGATTGGGTAAAAACGAAACAGCAGTCCAGCATACCCTGTGTGCTCGTAGTACTTGATATCGATCGTGTGCAATCCCCCTGTTACCAGCATGCGCTTGATGTATGGTCGAGACGGCATCGGTTGCAGCACATAATCGTTGATCACCGTCGCTCCATCCAATGTCACCAGCGTCCCATCATCGCTAGCTATTTCGAATTCGTACCACCCTGCCGCAAATGCCACTGTTTTCGTCGCTTCCACAAACCAATCGTTCGGATTGATCCCCAGGTAAGGAGAAACGTCGTTTCCCCAGTTAAACGCTAGATTCGTGGCTGTGAACGTGTGATCGGCCACTCCTGTTGGAAAGGGCAGGACACTTGCATCACCCGCCGCGTTCCATACGCTCATCGCATAGGTGCTCGTTGTATCCAACCCAATGCGAAAATTATTTGTTGATCCGCTTACCGCTGTAACTGGATCGGCGTAGTCCACGCGCGCGTAGTATGGGAGCAATGTGTAACCCGTAATAGGAAATAGTTGCGTAGGAATCGTGCTACTTGAGACGCGAAATTGTAGGCCACTCCCATCTTCACACGTAGTGCCTGTGGTTGGGTTTCCGCTTACCGCACCCGCATCATCCGTTATACCAAGCACCGCGTACGTCGACGCGTCACAACTCACTTCGACCGTTGCTCCCGCAAAGGGATCGCCCGCTTCGGTGCGCATGGTTGCTTGGATTTCTCCCGCTGCCGCGAAGACGTTCGTAGGAAGACCCGTACAGGCCAACGCCAATAAAAAAACAGCCGACGAAAGAGCGCGTTTTAAAGAGAGCATATTGGCGGCAGTATAGCACACACGTTGCCACCCAACTTCTGCCCATTT
>CAZLPD010000031.1:0-1760 GCA_964561355.1 uncultured Gammaproteobacteria bacterium | reverse complement strand
ATCTGGAACCCGGCGAAGACTAGGAAGGTGGATCGATAGACCATCTTGTACTCTCTTCCCGCGTGAACGGCTTTGTCTCGTCCTTCCATGTATAGATGACCCTGTTCTAAAGACACGCGCTGCACACAGCTAACGTGGCGATACAAAAGATAGCTCACCGCAAATATGCACCCCACCGTCATCCGAAGCATCGTCGCTGTATCGAGCGCAGGATCTTTGATCAACCATAAAGGCGGTAGACCGCACAGGAGTATGGCGATGACGGTGTACACCACTGCTTTTGAGTACCTAAACATACTTGCGCTTTATTTTACCATAAACCCCGCCGCTAAAGAGCGACGGGGTTTGGCTTATTTCTTCTCTATCCCTGCTTATAGAGGAAGGGTATCACTCACGTAGTGGATGGATGAGAGGATGCCCGTTCGGTCGAAGTCTCCTGCTGCGTTGACTTCGGCTCCGAAGGTGTAGTCCATGTAGAACGTGTCGGCGATATCATCGATCTGACGGTTCCAGGAGGATCCGTATAGGGCCTGGGCGGCTGCTTCTGTTTTTACCCAGCGAAGCGTTCGATTGTTTGAGATGGCGTAGACCTTTGGATCGGTCGTGAATTTGACCATCTTCACGCCCGGCTTGTAGGTCGCGTTTGTGCCGAGAGGGATGCTGGCGAGATCCGACTGACTCACCACACGCACTCCATCAAAATTCGTGTACCAGCTGAAGAAGACGCGATCATTTGGGAAGGCGTGACGGCGCCCATCTTGGCCAACGTAGTATACGGCGCTGTCTGCTTGCGTGAAGCGGTTTCCATCATCCGGCAATTTGACCAAGGTGTGTGCGGCGACACCGATACGGGCGATGTTAGCCAAGCGTGCGATGAGCTCAGGCGAGGTTGCGGCGCCAGGAGTGCCGGGGGTTGGTGTCGTGATTGGCGTGACAGGTGTCACGATCGGCGTCGTTGGGATAGGGGTTGCTGGGATCGGTGTTGCTGAAGCTGCCGCTACTGTTACTGTGAACGATCGACCAACGAATGCTCGCACTCCGTCAAAGACCTCGATGTAGAATGTGTACGTCCCGGCTGAGGTTGGGCGTCCGCTTAGCACGCCGCCTGCCGAAAGAGAGAGCCCTGGTGGGAGCGCTCCGCTTGCGAAGTTCCAGCTATATGGAGCCGTTCCCCCGCTGGCGGCAAGTGAGGCCGAGTAGTCTGTGCCGACGACGGGGTTGGCTACGCTTGTTGTTGTAATTGCCAGGGGCCCCGCGATTGGTGTGATCAGATCAGGCAGAACGATCGTGCCGGGCGATAATAGTGAAAGCGTTGGAGCAATCACGATCGATAGCGATAACAAGTCTGAGTTTGTTTCGTCTGCGCGATCATACGCCTTCATGCTGGCATTGAACGTGCCGGAGGTCGTAGGGGTTCCGGATAGATACCCGGTCGTAGCATCCAAGGAAAGGCCAGGTGGTAATGAACCTGCGGTAATCGCCCAACGATACGATCCTGTTCCACCTGAGGCGCGGAAGATCTGCGTAGGATAGACCGTCCCCACACGTCCACTCACAGGCGCGCTGCGCGTCGTGATGCTGACGGGCGATGACATTGGAAGCACCACTGATTGCGTATATTCGCGTGCCGTTGCTGCGCGAAGGGCTCCGCCTACCTCATTCATACGCACCAAGAAACGATAGCTTCCTGCCGTGGTTGGTGTTCCGGATATTTCTCCGGTTGCCGTGTTGAGCGTAAGACCTGGAGGAAGGGCTCCGTC
>CAZLPD010000030.1:5879-13790 GCA_964561355.1 uncultured Gammaproteobacteria bacterium | reverse complement strand
CAGAAGCCGTGGCACGTCGCGTCTACGAGGGGATCGGCTACACAGAAAACCCAAAGGTCATCGTGCACCTCGCCAAACAATCCCCTGACATCGCCCAAGGCGTAAACCCAGGTGGCGCCGGTGACCAAGGCATCATGTACGGCTTCGCGTGCGACGAAACCCCTGAATTCCTCCCTCGCGCCGTCGTCCTCGCCCAAGCGCTCGCCCGCGGCCTCGAACGCCTCCGCCGCGAGAATCCAAATGCAAGCTGGCTTCGCCCAGACGGCAAAACCCAAGTCACCATCAAAGATGGAAAAGTCGCGACCGTCCTCGTCAGCACCCAACACGCCGCCGACGTTTCCCAAGAAACCATCCGTGAAACCCTCATCAAGGAGTTGATTGCACCAATCATCGGCGATCTCACCGACGTTCAAGTCCTCACCAACCCAACTGGCGTCTTCGTCCAAGGTGGCTTTGAAGCCGACGCGGGCCTCACCGGTCGCAAACTCATGGTCGATACCTACGGCGGCCTCGCGCCTCACGGTGGCGGCGCCTTCTCTGGTAAAGACTCCACAAAAGTTGATCGTTCCGCCGCCTACATGTCCCGCTTCGTCGCCAAAAACCTCGTCGCCGCCGGCCATGCCAAGTCCGCGCTCGTCTCCGTCGCCTACGCCATCGGCCGCGTCGATCCACTCATGGTCGAAGCCGTCGATCAAGACGGTCGCCCAATCGATCGCGCCCTTCTCGCCAAGTTCGACTTCCGCCCACAAGCCATCATCGAGCGCTTAGGTCTTCGTCGCCCCATCTTCGAACAAACCGCCACCTACGGCCACTTCGGCAAAGCCGGTTTACCTTGGGAAGAAATCGTCGCTTCCTAAATACAAAAAACGAAGAAAAGCCCCTCCTACGTGGGGGGCTTTTCTTGACAAAAGAACCTAACTAGACTGAACTTAAAAAAGGAGAAAGTGTGAACGAACTCATCGAAAGAATTCGAAGAGCTGAAAAGGTCGGAACACGAAGGCTTCAAAGTCTGAGCGGAGGAAGAAGGCGTTACTGCGAGCCATCAAAACAAGCAATAACGCAGTACGGCCCCCTGGCAACAGGGGAAGCACTCATTGGAGCGCTGAGAAAACTGCAGGAACTCAAGAAGCCAGGCCCGCAAAGAGAAGATGTCACTGCGTGGAGAGAACTTCTCACTCATTTCTCAACCACCTTCTCGAAGGTGGAGGCGGAAGAAGTGACAGAGGAGCAATTCCTAGCCCGTGAGGCCTGCGATCGGTACATACGAAAAGCGCTCGAGATGAGCATGCACACAAATGCTTCATTCGGCATAAAGTGTCTAGGAGCTTTCTTTCAGGTAGAGAATCTCTCGAGGGTGGCTTTCGTGAAAGCATGGGGCGAAGCTGGATTTTACGAGGTCTACGAACAACTCAGAACCCCGGAAGAGCCAAGTCTGCGTAAGGAAAGCGCCTTGATAACCGTCTCCTCGTTCTGTGCATATACAATCCGCATGATCGAGGATTATTCCTACCTGGAGGAGCTGGGTTCCGTGAAGAAGTGCATCGAGGCACTCGAGTACGGAGCAGTACCCTTAACATACGACAAAAAAACAAAGACGGCCTACATCGCTAACTGGTACACCCTCTAACCCACACTGTAGGAAAGGTCTCCGAACTGTGGGTCAACTGCTAAAAACCAAAAACAAGAAAAGAACAGAGCTCGCGTACAAGGCCTTGCACGCCGTTTAGCCGCTCGCTATACTCCAAAAAGCTTATGCATCGCATTCACCGATACAAAGCAAAGACTCCGAATTCACATGCCCCGTAAGGGGTTATTTTTTTGCAAATTTTTATGCAAACCTATATTGGCGAACCCAACGTTCCCGCTTTCAGCCACGTAGTGAACGACGTCCGTGCCTTTTTCCTTAAGCGCGGCTTCCTCGAAGTCCATACCCAAGATCGCTTGAGCATTTTAGCCGCTTGCGAAGATCCAACCACAGTCGCCACCTACCAATACGCCGGACAAACCTGGCCGCTCCCACAAACCGGACAAATGTGGCTCGAATACGAACTCCTCACCCGCCCAGAAGTCGCCGGCGTCTTCTGTGTCAGCACAAGCTACCGCCAAGAACCAAACCCGGTTCCAGGGCGCCACAGAATCATCTTCCCCATGTTCGAGTTCGAATCCAAAGGCACGATCGAAGATCTCCGCAAACTCGAATGCGAACTCCTCGAACACCTCGGCTACGGCTCTCGCGACAGCTACAAGCACCTCCCCTATCGCGAAGCCATGCAAAAATACGGCGTAGACGATATTAGTCGCGAAGAAGAGAAGAAAATCTGCGAAGACTTCGGCCGCGCTACCTTCCTCGAATTCTTCCCAGAAGAAACCTCCCCATTCTGGAACATGAAGCGCGACGGCAAAGGCAACGCCTGCAAAATCGACGTCATCATGGACGGCATGGAAACCATCGGCAGCGCCGAACGCGGCACCGACCCAAAAGAGATGCGTGATTCCTTCTACACAATCAGCGAAGGCGGCTACGCCAAAAAACTCTTCGAACTCTTCGGCAAAGATCGCGTCGAAGCCGAACTCGAAGCCTTCCTCGCCCTCCCCTTCTTCCCTCGCTACGGCGGCGGCATCGGCGTCACCCGTCTCATCCAGTCGGTAGAAAAACACGCCAAATAAATCCACAAGATACAAACACCCTGGGCATACGCTCGGGGTGTTTTAAACTCAAACAACCTTCATGCTATGCTATGCACTAATCCTATGAAAAAACATCTCCCCGCATCACTCGCTCTCGCCAGCATGCTCGCCTTCCCAGCCGTAAGCTTCGCTGCACCAGCACCAGCCACACACGCAAGCACTCAAGTCACACTAAGCGCCACCATCACCAAGGTAAAAGGGCCTGCCATCACCATCAAAGCCTCAAACGGCGCAACGTACACGATGAAGCTCGGCGCTAAACCCTCCATCGCCGGCGCGGGCGGAACCATGGCCACCAAAAAAGATCTCAAAGTCGGCGTCTCCATCCGAGCCATGGGCACCCTATCCGGCAGCGTCTTCACGACTTCACGCATGCGGATTATTCCTCCAGCGGCTAAATAACACCCCTCCCTCTCGATATAGAAACCGCCCAAGATTGGGTGGTTTTTACGTTGTAACTATTCGTACAAAAGCCACGAAAATAACGCGAGTTACTCTTAAAGAATAGCTCTGACGATATTGACAAGCCGCAAGCTCAATGCAAGAATCCCGGCACTGTCACAGTTTGCTGAGAAGCAAGGAGTCGCACGATGAGCAGCCCCAAAATCGGCCTTCTCGCCTTCTTCGTCATCGCCGCTTCGCCGTCCGTGGCACAGGCTCAACCGTGGGGGTTCGTGGCGGTAACGCCCACCTCCGCCACCGTAGGCGGGGGCTGGACCTTCGGCTCCGCCGGCAGGGTTCGTCCCGGACTCTGGGGGGACATCACCCACGCCTACGACATCTCCCAAGGCCAACCCGACTTCGAAGCCGCAGGCAGCCTCACCATCATGTTCGGGAGATGGTTCCTCAGTCCCAGCATCGGAGCTGGGGTAAGCATCGCACTGAATAGTGGTGAAGCAAGCTGGTCGGGAAGGGTGTTCCTCACCCTGTCCCAGACCACACCGGTCGCGGCCCAGATCCAGTGGTTCGCAATGATGGGCCTCACAACAACATCCGACTGGATGAGCAAGCTCTCGGCGGGCGTGAGCATCCAAATCGGGGACAGCGGGCTGCGCATCTTCCCCAACCTGGGACTCGCGATCAGCTCCCCGGGGAGCAACGGCAACCTCGGAGTCAACATCATCCCCGCAACCGCGCTGTTCTTTTAGGTCGGAAGACCATTCGACCATTCTCATCACCCCCCCCCGCACTCCAGCAAAGACCCCCGCATCCGGCAAGAGTACTTAATGGGTGCGGTCTTTGTTTTCCTGCAAACAAAGACACCAGCGCTTGCTGGTGTTTTTGTTGGTAGCTCCTAGGGGAGTCGAACCGACTTTTCGAGGACCACTCGAAACCCCATGAGGCAACTTATAGGCTCAGTTGAGCAAAATAAAAACGCCTCATTCATACGCAGCCCATCATTAAGTCACTTCAACTTACTCCTCCTCGGCATCCTGTTGTCACACGGATTGGTCGCAGCAACTTCGTCCCCTCGGACGAAGTTTTGCGTTCCAACAGCATCAACAAGACCATCACACTCACCCTATGATAGCGAGATAACTCACTAGCTTTCAAGTATGCCCATTCGCAAGATCAAGGGATCGTGGTGGATTGATATCTGTTTCAACAGTATTCGTTATCGCAAAAGAACTCCTCTCAACACAAAGCGAGGGGCACAAGACTACGAAGCCTATCTACGTCAGAAACTTGCACGTGGAGAGATGGTGCAGCAGGGTCCGGTAGCGCCAGCGAGCTACAGCGAATTTATTGAAAAATGGATGAAGGTGTACGTGAAGACAAACAACAAGTTCTCGGAGCAGAGGTCAAAAGCCTACAAACTCAAACGCCACATCCTGCCTTTTTTCGGGCGCGATTCGTTGCGAGAGATAACCGAACTACGGCTCGAAACCTTCAAAGCTCTAAAAAAGGAATCAGGACTCTCCGCCAAATCGATCAACAATCTCCTCACTGTGGTGAACAAGAGTCTATGCATTGCTCAGGAGTGGAGATTTATTTCGCGTGTACCAAAGGTTCACTGGTTACGAGTAGCCCCTCCCAAGACAGACTTTCTAACCACCGAAGAGAGCGCCCAGCTACTCCGGTCAGCAGCCAATGAACCATTGTGGCATGGCATGATTCTATGCGCGCTAAGAACAGGACTCCGATTCGGAGAACTCATCGGCCTGCAGTGGGAAGATGTTGATCTCGACCGCAAGATGATTCACGTAAAACGTTCTGTAGTGTACGGAGTCGAGGATTCCCCCAAGAACAACAGGACTCGAGCCGTGCCTATGTGCCAGGACCTAGTGGATTATCTCAGCCTACAGAATAGAGACACCGGTCGGGTGTTCACTCTCTCTAAGGGAGGCCCTATTACTCACGGAATCGGCCGGTATGCGCTCGAAAAAGCATGTCGCAACGCAAAGCTGAGGCAAATTGGTTGGCATGCGCTGCGACACAGCTTCGCCTCACAGTTAACGATGAAAGCAATACCGATGAGAGTAATTCAGGAGTTACTAGGTCACTCGACCATCAGCATGGCGGTGCGATATTCGCACCTTGGACCGAGCACACTTCACGAAGCAGTGAGGACGCTTGGAACTAGTAGACCCGCTTGAGGTGATCAAGACTGGGTAGTTGCTCTAACTTCTCGCATGACACGCTCCACATTCTTAATAAATTCTGCCATATCCAAGAAATAGTTAGGATATGCTCGACGCAACGAATCCAGAGGCCCAGCAGACACCAGCACCGGCTCAATTTTCTCGCCAGATGCGGCTCTCTTCTCAGCAGCTGAATAGTCATTAGTAGCCTCCTTTAAGCTGTCTCGCGAATACGAGGTCACTTCAACAGTGCTTTTAGCCGAGTCTAGGATGACCAGATGATAATGCCAGCTCTTCCCATTCTCGTTGATTGTGTTCACGGCAACACTAAAGCCCCTCATTTTTTCCAGAACCCCAAGCTGCTCCTCCATATCAGCAACACGCGAGAACGTTTCCTGACGAGATAACAGTGCGTATCCGGGAATCAAGGGGGCTTGTTCAAGATACGCAAAAGCGGATCCGGTTATTGCGAAAAAGCTACGCCAAGACAAGTCACCTTGTCTGGACTTGAGGGCTTGCCCCAAAAATGTGCCCATTGCCTCTACTGCTGTAGACCAAGAATGCTGGAGTCTGGTTCGAATCTGTAGCTCAAGAAGCAGGCCGTTATACTGATCTGCGAATGGATTCTGATATCTGTAAATCAAGTGAATACCCCTGTAGCCGTCATCCTTAGGATTAGAAATATAGTCTTTTTCACTCACCAACTGATGCTTGAATCGACTTTTCTCTCTATATTGTTGCGCAACACTACGGACAGAGCGTACAGATCCAACTATCGCACGAACACCACCAATATCTTGCATCCTAACAAGCTGCATTTGGGGGAACCGACGCAGCTTATCAATGATAGTAGGCATGCGCTTCAAGCGCTGAGCTACGATAGCGTTCCTGTCAACCAATTTTAGTTTTTTTCTTAGCGTTGCTTGAAAGGTGTTAATCGGATATGCGTGGCACGCACGCCATTTACCAAGCACATCCAACGCCCTAGCCGTATCTGAGGGTGACGAACTACCACCAATAAGAACGCTGCCAGCACTATTTATGGCGCGCTTGGAGATTTGAGGAACGCTAGGAAAAGCCATGGCATGGAGTATAGCGTCAATTGCACGTATATAAAATATCCCAATAAAAACTTAAGATAAACGATTGACAACAGGTTGACAATTATTCTCCACGGAACACCTAGCATTTCCTGATACTTCCACTCATTCCTAGGGGAAATATCCTTCCGGGATATCAAAATACCCAGTATTTACTGGGCATTTCGATGGTAGCTCCTAGGGGAGTCGAACCCCTCTTAACGGCTTGAAAAGCCGCTGTCCTAACCGATAGACGAAGGAGCCATAAGCGTGGGGAGAATATCCATTTTCTTGCCGAGCGTCAAGCATGCGACGCACGGTCCGATTCCCCCTTCCTCCAAAGCTCAATCTTCTTGTGATCGCCGGACATAAGGATATCCGGCACCTGCCAACCCATCCCCTTCTTCGGCGCATACACCTCCGGCCGCGTGTACTGAGGATATTCCAATACCCCCTCGATCGTGTGCGATTCCGCATCCAGCGAAGCCTCCTTCCCCAACACCCCTGGCCGCAAACGTGCCACCGCATCCGTCATCACAAGCGCCGCAAGCTCACCACCCGTCATCACATAATTTCCAATCGAAAGCTCCTCATCCACAAGATGATCCGCCACTCGTTCATCAACCCCCTCATATCGACCACAGACAAACACCAAGCGATCATACGTCGCCAATCGACGCGCCTCCGCCTGCGTAAACGTCTTGCCTTTCGCGCTCGTCAAAATAACCCGCGCCTTCTTTCCAGCCACAGTCGTCGACCCATCCTTCTGACGAACTTTAAGCGCCTGAAGCGCCCGATGAATAGGCCCTACCTTCATCACCATCCCAGGCCCACCCCCAAACGGACGATCATCCACGGTCTGGTGCTTATCATCCGTCCACTCACGGAGTTGATGCGCCCGCAAATCAAGATGATGCGCCGTCTGCCCACGCCCCAAAATAGACCCGCGCAAATACGGCTCCACCATCTCCGGAAAGATGGTCACGATATCAACACGCAAGGGCTTACGTTTCATGGAAGTAGCCTATCCTTCCTCGGAAAAACAAACAACCCCGCACCGTAAAGTGCAGGGTTGAGATGATCTGTACTAGATACCCAAGTCGCTGAGGTCCTCGTCCGTAACCAAGCCAGCTTCGCCATGCTTCGCAGCAGGAGCGGCTGCCATGTGCGTATCTGCAGCACGTGGCACTTTGCGTTCCTGGTGCTCACGACGAGCGTCCTCTGGTTCAAAAATCTTCATGTTAACGCGAGCATTGGCCTTAGCACCCACGATCTTAAGCAAGATGCGGAGCGCGCGTGCCGTCTGACCCTCGCGGCCGATAACATACCCCATGTCTTCTGGGTTAACGTGAAGCGTAAGAAGCACACCACGTTCATCCACGGTGCGATCCACCTTCACCTCGTCGGATTTGTTGACGATCGATTTAACCACGTACTCAAGAAACTCCTGGTCAAGTTCAGCCATATCGGCTTATGTGCCATCCCATCCGATCTGCAGACTCCGCAAGACCTTTGAGACAGCCTAAGGAAGAATAAGGATAAATCGCCCAAGTGGGCTCATC
>CAZLPD010000030.1:2614-5779 GCA_964561355.1 uncultured Gammaproteobacteria bacterium | reverse complement strand
ACCAATCGACCATTCTGTTCAGAGTAGTTGAGCATGGCGCAGGCCCGAGCGAACCGCTCTGCCGGATCAGCGGGGAGAGGCGTAGCGGCCTCCTTGACCCCGGGAGCAGCGCTCGTGGAGGCACCCTCCTGCAGCTCCATCCTCGAGACAGCCACGAGACCGAAGGCCGACAGCACCGCATCGAGCACCTGTCGAAAAAACGTCATGACATCACCCCTGGATTCGCGACACGCAAGGTGAACCGATCTCACCCCTTCATGTGCGAAGAACCAAGATAGTGGAGCCCATAAAAACCGTCAAACAATCAATCTCCATACCCCCTTTTGAGGCTGGCTGAGGCGAATTTTGGCGCCGAGGACTGTCTGAGCCAGGGTGTTATGCCGTTGAGGTCGTTACAGGTTGCAGGCATAATACCCGGTGCCGCAGGCAGGCGAGTTCCGCAGGCGCAAAAATCCGCCTCAACCAGCCACCCCTCCCCTTGACGTCTCCCCCTCTTTCCCCTAATCTTCTGGCCATGTTAACCATCCGCCTCACCCGTGTCGGGAAAACGAAGCAACCCCAATATCGCTTCATCGTGTCTGAAAAGGCCCGTGATCCATGGGGAAAGGCTTTGGAAATCCTTGGAACCTACAATCCTCTCGAAAATCCAGTTGGATTTAAGATTGAAGAGGATCGCGTCAAGCACTGGCTCTCCAAAGGCGCACAATGTTCCGAAACCGTTTGGAACCTCTTCATCGATCGCAAAATTGTGACTGGTGAGAAGCGCCACAAGAACTCCGTGTCTAAGCGCCGCAAGGAAAAGTTGGCCAAGGAAAAGAAAGAAGCCTAGTCTCTCGACCACGCAAATAAAACACCCTCCGTTCATCGGAGGGTGTTTTTGTAATCCGTAGGTCACCAAACGCTACGTTTTGGCGTACGCCCCCACCTCTTCAAGTTTTACCGACAACAACTGTGAGACGCCCTCGTCCCCCATCGTGACTCCATAAAGCACATTCGCCTGCGTCATCGTAGCGCGGTTATGCGTCACGACAATGCACTGCGTCTTATCAGAAATAGATCCCAAGATTTCCGCAAACTTACGCGAGTTAGATTCATCGAGCGCGGCATCCACCTCGTCCAGCACTACAAAAGGCGAAGGATTCGTCGCCATGATCGCACAAATAAGCGCAATCGACGTAAGCGCACGCTCTCCACCCGACAGAAGCGCGATCGATTTGAAGCGCTTCCCAGGTGGCGTCGCTTGAATCTCCATCCCAACCGGCCCATCCTCTTTTTCTTCATCACCTTCCTCGTCACCCTCTTCCGATTTCTGAGGCATCACTTCCACGATACTCGCCTCTCCCCCACCAAACAGCTTCTTAAAATACACCCCAAACTCTCGATTCAAGTTCTCAAATGCACGCTCACCTCGTTCACGAATCGTGAGATCCAACTCCTTCACCACTTCATCAAGCGAAACAAGCGTCGCACGCAAATCCTCCACCTGCGTATTCAAAAATCCAAAACGCTCCTTCGTCTCGCCATATTCCTTGATCGTCTCCGGATCAATACCGCCAATCCACTCCAACTGCGAGCGCAAACGCTGAATCCTCGCCGGCGCATCGGACGGAACAGCTTCATCAGACGCATTCACCATTTCACGATCAAGCACACCTTCAAGCTCCGGCGCAAACCGACGCACCTCCATCAAAAATCCCTCGCGTCGCGTCTCGAGTCGCGCAAGCTCAACCGACAAATCCGTCATCTGACGTTCAGCAAGATGCGCCTCCTGTCGTGCGCGATTCAACTCGTGTTGTAATCCAAAGATGTGCTTGCGACCTTCCTGCTCCTCTCGATTCCAAGCCTCAAGCTTCGCCTCCGCCTCAACGATACGCGCCGCCACCTGCTCCATCTCACGACGAATCCCCGTGGCCTCCGCTTCGATCTCCGGATTCCGCTCAACTTGCTTAGAAGCATCCTGCTCCGGTTCCGGTGCTGGTCGTTGCAACTTCGTAAGCAAATCCAAACTCGCCGCCTTCAACCGAGCCGTCGCCGCACGAATCGCTTCAGGATCAATCGTAGCAGCGCTAAGCACGCGCTCAAGCGCTTCATGCTCCGTATGTAACGATTGTACCGTCTCAATGATCTTAGAGAGTGGCAGCGGCGCCCAAGGCTTCTCCGCACGCACAGCCGCAACCGCCCGCTTCGTTTCCAGTCGAAGTTCACGCTCACGCAAAGAAGATCGCTCCGCCGCCAATCGATCAAGCGCCCCACGAAGCTCACGAAACCCTTCATGCACCGGCGCAGATTGCTCGAGCCCCTTCATCTTTGCTTCAACATCTTGAGCCGCCGCCTCTTTTCCAGCCACCTCTGCCCGCACAATCTCAAGCCGCCCACGCACACGCGTAAGTTGATCCGCAATCTCCTTCCACCCATGACCGTAGTACGCTCGCTCAAGCTCACGCAGATCCGCTTCCAACTTCCCGCGCTCTTCCAACCGTTTTGCCTGCCGTTCAAGCATCGTTAAACGTGGCCCAATTTCACGCAGCACCGCTTCCGTCTGCGCAAGATTATCTCGAGCCGCCACCATCTTTTGCAACGCGGATTGTCGCTTCAACTGAAACGGTCGCAACCCAAACGCTTCATCAAAAAACTCCTTACGCTCCGCCGGACTCGCAACCAACACGTGATCAATCATCCCCTGCCCAATCACACTATACGATCGCTGACCAACGCCGCATTGCGCAAGAAGCAAAGCGACATCCTGCAAGCGCGCCGCCTGGCGATTCACCTCGTACTCCGAATTCCCATCGCGATACAACCGACGTGTAATCGCTACCTCCGCCATCTCCCCAAACGGCGACTCCGCCATATCCTTCCGCTCATCGTTCTCGATAATCAACGTCACCTCCGCAAACCCACTCCGTGCGCGCTTATCGGTCCCCGAAAAAATCACATCCTCCGACTTCTTTCCGCGCAAAAGCTTCATGCTCTGCTCCCCCATCACCCATCGCAAAGCATCGGCAATATTCGACTTTCCCGAGCCATTCGGCCCCACAACCCCCGTCACGCCCCGCCGCCCAGACTGGTCCGGCAAAAACTCCAAAACCGTCTTTTGGGCAAACGTCTTAAACCCCTGAATCTCAAGCCGACGAAGATACATATCGCCCCTAGAGTAGCGATTTC
>CAZLPD010000030.1:0-2514 GCA_964561355.1 uncultured Gammaproteobacteria bacterium | reverse complement strand
TCCATTAAGCGGCATCGCAGAAAGCGCTCAAATCGCCCTCTCCGCTGCCGCCAACGGATCCCAAACCCTGCCAGAACCAGCCACCACCGTCAACCCTTGCCAAATCCGCCAATATTCGACAAGATAGCCAGCTGCTAATAGGCTATCACTATATATGTCTCTCTCCATGGATGTCGGCTTCGACCACCTCCGCACCGGCCTCGCCGAAATCTTCGCGCGCGATGTTGAATTTCCACCAGGAATGCTGGTCACGGTTCTCGATGCCAAAATGACCCAGGACCGTCGTTTTGCCAAAATCACCCTCTCCGTCTTTCCAACGGGCGCCCAACAACAAGCGCTCGACATTATCGGCTACGCCAAGCACGAAATCAACGATGGCCTCGCCAAACGCCTCCGCATCCGCGTTATCCCCAAACTCCACTACGTCTTCGACGACACAGAGGCCCAAGCAGAAGAAGTCGAAACCCTATTGAACCGTCTCAGAGCTTCAGGAGAACTGTAAACCGACGAACGAACAGCAACCAAGATCCATCAAGCACCTCCCTAAAGGATGCGAGTTTGAAGAATTTTTTGCCGAGGACTGTCCGAAGCCAGGAGATTTGCCGTTAAGGTCGTTACTGGTCTGCAGGCAAATATCCGTTCCGTAGGAGGCGAGCCCCGCAGGCAAAAAATTCTTCAAACTCGCATCCGCTCCCAATCCCAATGGACTCCAAACTCACCACCTTCGGCAAAATCGCCGGCCTCCTCCAGGTGGCCGAGCGCGTCTTGCTCGTGGCAGATGGAAAACCCGACGGTGATTCGATCGGTTCAAGTTCGGCGATGTACACCTGGTTAAAACGCGAAGGAAAACCCGTCACCGTTTTTTGCGCCCTCCCCATTCCTTCCACTCTTTTGTATCTCGACGGCGCGCATGATTTCACGCACGATCCAGCCATCTTCGAACAGCCTTTTGATTTGATCATCACCTTTGATGCGAGCGACATTCGTCATGCCGGTATCGAAAACCTCCTGCCAAAAATCCCCTGCCCCTATCAGCTCGTCGTTATCGATCATCACGCCACCAATACCCGCTACGGCCACCTCAACGCCGTCTGGACCGATGCCTGCTCAACCGCCGAACTCGTCTACCAATTTTTCACGCTCCTTGGCATTCCAGTCGACTCCAAGATGGCCACCTCGCTCCTCACAGGCATCCTCACCGACACCTCATGCTTCTCAAACGCCGGCACCACATCCCAAGGCATGGAAGCAGCCGGACATCTCTGTAGCCTCGGCGCTCGTCATCCAGAAATTCTCCGCCAACTCGTGCAAAACAAATCGATGCCAACGCTCAAACTCTGGGGATTGGCCTTGGCGCGTCTCAACCACAACACGCAATTCAACATCACCTCAACCTACTTTCTCCTCGAAGATCTGAAGGAAGTGCCCGAGGCAGACGAAGAAGCGATGGAAGGCCTCTCCAACTTTCTAAACGCGGTCTGTGGCGATGCAGAAACCATGCTCGTCCTCCGCGAACTCCCCAACCGCACCATCAAAGGTTCCTTCCGTAGCATCCGCCGCGACATCTCCAAACTCGCTCGCTTCTTCGGCGGTGGCGGTCACAAAAAAGCAGCCGGCTTCACCATCCCCGGTCGACTAAAAGTAGACGAAAAAGGACAGGTACATATAGCAAGATAATCCCGTCCCGTCTCCACCCCCAGGACGATGGCGCCGTGTTTTTGTTGCCGAGGACTGTTCGAAGCCAGGAGATTTGCCGTTAAGGTCGTTACTGGTCTGCAGGCAAATCTCCGTTCCGCAGGAGGCAAGCCCCGCAGGCAACAAAAACACGGCGCCATCGTCCGCCCCCCCCTTATTGGCACTCTCAACATTTGACTGCTAATTCTATCCGCGATATTCTTTAACCCTATGGCAAATCCCTACACCCTTTCCAACATTGACCCAAAAAACTGGCTCATCCCAACCGTGATAGAAAAAACCCACATGGGTGAACGCGCCTACGACATCTACTCACGTCTCCTCAAAGATCGCATCATCATGCTCGGCTCCGAGATCAACGACGAGATCGCAAATGTCGTAGTAGCACAGCTTCTCTTCCTCGAGAGCGAAGATAAAACAAAGGATATCAAGATCTACATCAACTCTCCTGGTGGATCCGTGACAGCTGGTCTCGCCATCTACGATGCGATGCAGTACGTAAAACCCGATGTCTCCACCATCTGTATAGGCATGGCAGCCTCCATGGGAGCCGTTCTCCTCGCGGGTGGCGCCAAAGGCAAGCGCTTCGCCCTTCCAAACGCGGAGATCATGATCCACCAAGTCTTAGGTGGCATGCAGGGTCAAGCCACGGATATCAAGATCCACGCCGAACGCATCCTCAAGACCAAGGATCAACTCAACAAAATCCTCTCCAAACACACCGGCCAACCAACAAAAACCGTCGAAGCCGACACCGAACGCGACAACTTCATGAGCGCAAGCGAAGCCATGAAATACGGCCTCATCGACAAAGTCATC
>CAZLPD010000029.1:0-14040 GCA_964561355.1 uncultured Gammaproteobacteria bacterium | reverse complement strand
ACATTTTGAGGTCGGAAGATTGACCTCGCTCCTCGGAGCAAAACTAATCTTCAAACTACCTAAACTTCCACCCGCCCCGACGTTGCGCAACGTCTAAGGCGGGTTTCGTGTTTTTAAGTCTTGAGCTATGCTCCCGATCAGGAGGTCCGTCATGGCCGAAGGAGAGAAGACTTCCACCCCGATTCAACCCACCCCCAACTTCAAGGATGAAGAAGATGAACGTGGTCCGTTGCAGCGGGCGATCGCTGACCTCATCCGGCGCAATCTCGAGGAGAGCCGCAAGCCTCACTCAGAGAAAAGCAACTAGCCGCCCCTTCCCCTCCGCTCCCCGCGCCTCCTCGCGGGTTTCGTGCTTTTAGGCCTTGACGCCAACCCCTTTTTTGCTTAATCTAGCGCCACTTTACAAACCTAACCGCAACTGGCCGTGTAGGGCAGGATTCATCCCGCCGCTACGTCCCGAATAGGGACCATGTTGCAAGTCTTATGACAACCTCTCGTTACGAGTTGTTGTACATCATTCCAACCACCTTCACCGATGAAGAGGCTGGAACGGTTGAACAAAAAGTCGCCGCTTTAATTACCAAAGCAGGAGGTGCTACGGAATCCACCCGCCGTCTCGGCAAATTCCGCTTGGCCTACCCTGTCAAAAAGCAACGCCACGGATACTACGTGCTCGTCATGTTGACCTGCGAACACGGTTCCGTCGCTAAGCTCGATGAGCTCTTGCGCATCACGCCAGAAGTCCTTCGCCACTTGATCGTGCGCGGTGAGGAAGGCGGAGAAGCTAAGTTTGATCTCGTCCAATTTAACGAAATCGTCGTCGAAGGAGGTCGTGGAGATCGCGACCGCCGCCGCGAAAAAGGCGAGAACAAGGATGAAGCGAAAGCAGAAATCAAAGAAGGAGTTGCTGCGCTCGAAAAGAAAGAAGGCGAAGCAGACGTGAAGGATGAAGCCAAGATCTCCGATGCAGATCTCGACTCCAAGATCGCCTCTGCCTTGAGCGAAGACGTCAAAGCCGTGTAAGCTCTAGGCCTATGGATCTCAATCGCGCCACGCTCATCGGCAATGTCACACGTGATCCAGAATTACGTGCCTTGCCAAGCGGACAAAACGTCGCCACCTTCGGCGTGGCCACGAACATGATGTGGACGGATGCGCAGGGCCAAAAACAACAGCGCACCGAGTTTCACAACATCGTGGCTTGGGGCAAGCTCGCAGAAATCTGCAAACAATACTTGAGCAAAGGAAAAAAGATCTTCATCGAAGGTCGTTTGCAAACCCGCGAGTGGGAAGCGCAAGACAGCACCAAGAAAATGCGCACCGAGATCGTTGCCGAAAACATGATCATGCTCGACCGGGGAGGTGCGCCAGGCACAGGCTCCAGTGCGAACGCGATCTCCTACCAATCAACCACTCCTGCGGGCACGAACGCCGCCCCCTCCGCTCCAGCCATCGACCACGGCGTCGGCGATCAAGAAATCCGCATCGAAGATATTCCATTTTAATTCTCACTTGTCATCCTGAACGAAGTCCGACGCAGTGAAGGATCTCGCAGCCTTATCCGATCGACCGAGATTCCTCCTTCCGTCTAACTCCACTCGGAATGACAGAAAGAACGCCTTATGATCAAAACTGAACGTCGCTGTCACTTCTGCCAAGTGAACGCACAATCCATCAACTACAAGGATACGAACACCTTGCGCCGCTACCTTTCCTCCTTCGGAAAGATCGTGTCCCGCAAACGCTCCGGCGTCTGTGTCTGGCACCAGCGCAAACTCGCGAACGCCATCAAGCAATCGCGTTTCATGGCCCTCCTGCCATACCTCGTCCGCTAAATAAAAATACCTTGGTGAACCCCACCGAGGTATTTTTATAAGAATACGCTATACTGTGAACCATATGGGCCCAGAATCAACGCCACAACAAAGAAGGAATGCACCAAAGATCCCCGAGAACGATCTGTTTGCAGAAGAAAATGACGCAACAGGTGTTTTTGATGTTAATTTTGCAGAGCGAGCTCGCGAAATGGCGAGAGAGAAGCTCCGCCAAGACCGCATGGGCGTAGAGGATCCCGTACAACTCGGAATAGCTCCAGAAGTACGCCAAGCGCTGGAGGCGTTGCTTCAACTGCGCGACTGTCTTACGAAGGCGCAACAAGGAGCGAGCGCGGAAGATGCGGAATACATCGGTCATGCGCTCGACGCCGTCGCGAACAGAGACGAGGAAACGATGGCGGGCTGGATCGCCGCCACAAGGGGCCTCTCTCCAGAGACAAAGGGTCAAATTCTTGGACTCGCCGCGCAGTGGGATCGTGAATCAAAGAAAGCAACGGCGTTAGAACAGGCAGCAGCAGGAAAAAGAGAGCAAATAAAAGGGGAGTTTGCGAATCGAGTTGTGGCGACTCGTGGAAGACAAGAAAGAGCCGGAACACCGGTTCCAAGAGGAGCGGATGTAGTCGATGCCTCAGAGCAGACCATGGCGTTCGAAATTCCAAAGCCAAAGCCAGCACCAACTGGGTGGGCACGAGTAAAGGCGTTTTTCGGAAGATAAGAAGATTCGTATCTCATGACTAAACACGAGCTTCTCAAATTCCGATCTTCCGTCGTACGCGCCATCCGCGCGTATTTTGACGAGCAAGGATTCCTCGAGGTTCACACGCCACGCATCGTCGGTCTTCCCGGCCAAGAACCGTATCTCGAACCGATGTGGACGAACGTGCACGAAGCCAACGGAAAAAAACATCGCGGCGGACTCATTACTTCACCCGAGTACGCGATGAAAAAGCTTCTCGGCTCCGGTCTCGATAAGATCTACGATCTTGGTCCATGCTTTCGCGATGGTGAGCCTTGGGATGGCACGCACGATCCAGAATTCCTCCTTCTCGAATGGTATCGTCGCGACGCTGGCCTCGAAGAATTGATGCAAGACACAGAAGGAATGATTAGGTTCGTGATCGATCGCGTATCAAATCAAGTCACCCTCCTTACCAAGGAGGGGTTAGGGGAGGTGGGTCCGTTCCGTCGTCTCTCCGTCCGCGATGCCATGAAGCAATACGCGAACGTTGATCTCGATCCGCTTCTCGAAAACCGCGAAGCATTAGCAACTGTCGTCCGCGAACACCACCAAACCGTTACAGACACCGATACGTGGGATGATCTCTTTTTCAAAATATTCCTCAGCGAAGTCGAGCCGAAACTGGGCTCAGTTCCAACGTTCCTCCATACGTATCCAGCCTCAATGGCCGCCCTCGCCCGCAAAGATCCATCCGACCCACGGTACGCTCTCCGCACGGAGCTCTATATCGGCGACCTCGAACTCGCCAACGGCTTCGCGGAACTCTGCGACCCGGTCGAACAACGTACTCGCTTCGAAGAAGAGCGCACCCTCCGTGCCTCTCTCGGCAAGGACACCTGGCCCATCGACGAACGCTTTATCTCCGCCCTCCCCGGTATGGGCAACGCCGCTGGCATCGCCTTCGGCGTCGACCGCCTCGTTATGCTCATCGCTGGCATAAAATCCATCTCCGACCTCATGCCAATCCCGGTACGAGAACGGTTCGAATAAGGGGTCTTTGTTTGTTCTATTCCATTCTGTATCATGTCGCCCATATGGAACCAACCTTCGAAGGACGATCATCAAACAATGAATCACCGGAAGCGGGAGTACGTGTAGAAGAGCATGCATCCGCCGTTCACGAAACACGTCGACGCTTCTCTGAGCCAGCCAAGGAAAACATGCTGAGCATGCTGCGGGAAATGGTGGATGAAGATCCTACCCAAAAGGGGTATTTTCAAGCGCAACCATCCTTGGAGGCAATGACGCTTCTTCACGAAGAGATGAAAACGGGGTTGATAGACGATAAAGAGGTGGTAGAGGTGGTGCAGAAGCTCGCGAACAACCTTCGAAAACGCACGGACCAAAAATCCAGCCGGCTCTTGGGCTTTTTAGAGGACCACTTTGTGGTCATGGATGAAGGGGTCGAGGGCGTATAACGTTCCCTTATGAGTCTCTTGTCCATCATCGCGAAAGACGCACGATCTCCTTTAGTGCGTAATGAGATATGGACGCACCTAGGGGATGTTTGGTCGAAGTTGTTCGATATTCCTCGGCCGATCATTGGTATTTTATCGCGTAAAAACACCATAGAGTATCTCATTGAACTGGAGAGCTGGAGCCGTGCACGAACAATCCTTCGGGCGCGTATTGAAAAAGATCCAGAAGAGCTAAAAAAAATTCTAGATCTATCTGAGGGGTGGGGTGCGGAGATGAATGCCTTCACAGAAGCTATTCATGGGGCCAGTCTCGCTACGTGGTCAGCGCAAGATCTTATCGATGCGTACCGAGCGTTCGCAGATTTTCAATCCAGAGAGTACGGCGTAGGAGCACTTCTACCACTCCTTGATATTGGTGGCGAATCATTTCTCGAGACCTTCGTGCGCAGCATCATCGATGAACGAGTGGAGGATGCGCAGAAAACAAACGTATACCGTATCCTTACAACGCCAAACAAAAATTCGTTTTCACTCGACCAGGAAGAAGCGCTGTTGACGGTCGCTTCCGAACTTTTTCAGGACAAGTCTATTAGTGACATTCTCGATGGATCTTCTCCAGAGGCTGCCTGGCAAGCGATCGAAGCAAGCCACGAACAAGCCGCGGACAAGATCCGCGCACACGCCAAAACATACGGATGGGTCTATTATGTGTACGAAGGCCCCGCCTTTCACGAAACGCATTTTGTAGAATTTCTTCAGTCGATACGGGTAAAGAAGATAGACGCAAAGACACAGCTCACGACGTTAGAAAAGGAACGAAAAGTCCTAATCGAGCAACAGCGTGAGTGGATAGATCGCCTGGGGAAAGACGAGAAGGAGCGTAATCTACTTGCGCTCACAAGCGAGTTCGTCTGGTCAAAACCACGCCGCAAAGACTATCAGTCACGTTCGTACTACCACATGGAGTCGTTCTTTCGTGAGTGGTCGCGTCGCGTGGGGGTATCTTTGCGTCACGCCCGCTCAGCAACGATGAAGCAACTGGAGGAGGGTCTGGAAGGAAAACCGATCGATCTACGACTCCTTGAATCTCAACACCAAGTACACATCGTAACAAATATGGATGGACAGGTGTGCGTCTACGTCGGCCAAGAAGCCGAATCATTCGCACAAGAATGGACCGTGGCGCCAGAGAAGAAGGCGAAAGAGGACGTGAAATCGTTGCAGGGATCGACCGCATATCCCGGAGAGGCGAGAGGGCGTGTTCGTGTGGTGAACGGACCGGAAGACATGAAGGGATTTAAGCCAGGCGAAATCTTAGTTGCTATAGCTACTACCCCGAGTATCGTGCCCGCCATGAAGAAAGCCGGAGCGATTCTCACCGATGAAGGAGGTCTCACTTGTCATGCCGCCATCGTGTCACGTGAGCTAAAAGTTCCTTGCGTTGTAGGGCTGAAAATCGTGACGGATACACTAACCAACGGAGACGAGGTCGAAGTGGATGCGGTGAGGGGCATCGTAAACATTCTAAAACGCGCCAATAAAAACCACCCATAATAACCCTACTATGCTCGGCTACATCCTCGTCCTCATCGGCGCTGCGGCAACGGTATCAGCGGACTATCTCGCAGAAGCTTGGGCACGCGCCGGTGGATACGGTTGGGTGATTGCATTGGCGTTCTACGTTATCTCAGGAGCGTCATTCATCTATTCGCTCAAATTCGGTGAATTAACCGTCTTAAACGCGACGTGGTCTGTATGGGTGTTTCTGGCCACGTCTCTCGTGGGACTCTTCATCTTTCACGAGCGTTTAAGCCCCGTGCAGTGGGTGGCGCTTGTACTAGGATTCCTATCGATCACTCTATTCGTCGCCGATGAAATCTGGGGCGGAGGAGCACTGATAAAATAGGGGATAGCTTGACGAAAACCCAATAAAAAAGCACAATCCGGGCGTCTAATCCTCGTCATTCTGAACAAAGTTCGACGTAGCGAAGAATCTCGCAGCCTATCCGTCGAGATTCCTCCTTCCGTCCAACTCCACTCGGAATGACAAAAGAATAACCATCCTATGGCTTCCACTTCCGAAATCAAAAAGGGCATCGTCATCCGTGATCCTCAGGGATTGTGGGTGGTCGTCGACTTCCAGCACGTGAACCCAGGTAAAGGCGCTGCCTTCGTTCGCACGCGCATCAAGAACGTCCAAAGCGGCAAGGTGCTTGAAACCACCTACAAAACGTCCGAAACCATCGACATCGTCGAGGTCGAACACCGCCGCATGCAGTACCTCTACCACGATGCAACGGGCTTCACCTTCATGGATAACGGCACCTACGAACAGGTCACGATGTCCGATGAAGACGTCGGTGAGCAGGGCAAGTACCTCCGTGAAGGTCTCGAGGTCAACATTTCGACCTTTGAAGAGCGTCCTGTCTCCCTCGAACTTCCTCGCAAGATGAACTTCAAGATCATAGAAGCGATGGATGCATCCGCTGGTAACACGGTAAGCGGTGGCAACATGACCAAAGAAGTCACGCTCGAAGGCGGCATTAAAACCCGCGTACCACTCTTCATCAAACAAGGCGAAGAGATCATCATCAGCACCGAAACAGGCGACTACGTCGAACGCGCGTAAGCTAAAAACACCTCGGAAATTCCGAGGTGTTTTTATATGCGGAAGCGGATTATTGAATCCGCACTGGAAACCAGTTGCTGCGTAGCACGGCGCCGCTGCTATCAATCGCCTGCGAGTAGAACTTGTACGTACCTTGGGCGTTGGCTGGGATCATCGCCTGATATGCCTGACAGAATCCACTCGTCGACATGTTCCAGCAGGTCTTAATGCCTTGTCCGTCTTGATTGTAGATCTCTACGCGCACAGGGCCGTTCGAGTTCTGCAAGCTCAAGTTGGCATCCACACGCACCATCGACCCAGCGCGCGCTTCACCTGGATCTGTGCTGGTGTAGATGGATCCAGAAAGAGTCGTAGGTGCTGGAGTAGCAACGCACTGACTCACAATCGCCGTCTGGGTAGAGCTCATCTCGTTAGGAGCGATCACGTGCAACTGCAACCATCCAGAATACGTGCCCGACAAGAACCACGAACCCGTCACCGTCTTCGTTCCAGCTTGTGTGAACGTCACGGTCTGTGTTGGAGGAAGCGCACCGTCGCTCCGTTCCCACTTGTAGCTCACGGTACCAGGGCCGTTGGCAGTGATAGTCCCAATCACACCAAATCCTTCGTTGCAGCGGTTTGGCTGAGAAGTGTCGAGTGCGCTCGAGACGCCCGTTACCTGGAATATCTGCGTAGTCTGATCCTGCGTTCCATATACCACGGTGATCGTGTTGGAAGAGATCACTGTTCCGCCTGCATCCGTAGCTCGTGCGATGATGCTGCGCGTGATGCGAGGCAAGCTCGTAAGCGTAAACGCACATTGGGTAACAGCAGGACAATCTTTCCAAAGTTGTTGGCCACTCTGCACGTCATACACGCGGATCATGACGCTACTCAAGTTCGTTGGAGGGTTGAGGAGATCAGCGTGGTATTCAACAGTTTCACCCGAAGTCGTGATCCAGCGCTGCGTGATGGATCCCTGAAGAGAAGTGTTCGCGGAGAAGCGGTTTGTTGGCGCGGGAACAAATCCACCGTTGATGATGGTAAGCGTTTGACGCGAAGGCGTTGCCACCATCACGTTCGTCGCGCGGTTAAAGAGCTCTGCGCGATACGTGGTTGTCATCGCAGGCGCGTTCAAGGCGGCTGTATACGTGAACGTGCAGTTCAAGACGCTGTCGCACGTACGTTCAACCGTCTCTGTCGACTCGTTCACAAAACGAATGCGCACCTGATCGGTAGGGAAGGATTGAAGATTGGAAACCGTAGCACTGAACACCGCGGTACGATCGCTGAGCGTCGAGTTAACCGTTGAACGATCAAGCGTAAGGCGAATGCTGCCAGCTGGATTCGTGGCATTTGGGGCCGCGAGCGAAGCACGACGAGCCGAGGCCTGAGCATTGTCGTAGTGAGCTTGGTCGCGCATAGCAGGCGTTACACACACGTGATCTTCTGGACGCGCCTCGCGCCACACGTAGCCTTGGATACAGGTATCTGGACCATACGCACCACCGGTTGGGCTCACGCGCGCCATGGCCTGAGCATTGTCTGCCCATCCCTGCGCACGCACGTCACCCGTCACACACGCGTAGTCATCTGGAATAGCTTCACGCCACACGTAACCAGGGGCGCAGGTGTAAGGGCCGTATGGAAGAACGGTGATCGCAGGTGTTGGCGTTGGCACCACCACAGTTCCCGATCCCTGTGATTGCAAGAAGAGGTTTGGGTTGTACGCCAAGCTCTGTCCGGTCAAACGGTTGCTGATATCGGCAAGATATTGTCGGCTGTAGGTCGCGGTTTGCAAAGGAAGCGTCACGGTTTGCACACATGTCACCACGCCATCGCATGTGCGAAGCAAAAGATCTGTGGTCGTACCGCCAAGATTGCGGTCGTAAATACGAATGCGAAGTTGATCCACAGGAATGGATGGGTTCGTCACGGTCGCCGTAATCGTCACGTCGCGATTCGTGTCATTTGCCATGACGGTCTCACGATTCGCGGTGAGTCCAACGTACATGTTGGTAAACGCAACCTGGTTGTTCTGCGTGCTGCCGTTGCCAATCGAAGCTTGTGCAGAAATATTGTCACCAGGATTGCCGACGGCGTTAAACTCGGTGGAAGCGTTATAGTCGCCACCGTTGTTGATCGGCGCGCCAATCGTGTAGTTGGCAAAAAACTCATCAGGAAGATCATCCACCATCTGCGCCCAGTTCTGTCCGTAAATAGCTTGTGCTACGGTCTCGGTCGTCACCCAGCGCAACACGCCATAACGAGAAACAGCGTACACCTTTGGATCGGTCGTAATCTTCACAAGACGCGACCCAGGTCGGTAGGTCATGTTGCCACCGATCGCAATCGTGTAAAGCTCAACGTCACCAATCGTTGTGACGGCGGGGGAGGAAGCTGTCTGCCAGCTCTGAAACGTGCGTCCATTTGGGAAGACGTAGCGTTTTCCATTGGAAGCATACCAATACACCGTGGGACTAGAGCCTTTAATGTAGGTATTCGTGGTTGCAGCCTGGGCAGCGGAGGATCCGCCCAAAAGCGTCGCAACCGACCCAAGCACCAAAGCCAGGGTAAGCACGGAAGAGAGGAGTCGTTTGATCATATGAGGATATGTTGCGCCATCGCCGTAGATTGTCAATCGAGCTAGGATGGGGTAGATTCTGGCCAGTCACAAACAAAAACACACGCCGCGGTGGTGAAACTGGTAGACACTCCAGCCTTAGGAGCTGGCCCTCGCAAGAGGATGAGAGTTCGAGTCTCTCCCGCGGCACCACGTAAAAAGCCTCGCCACAAGCGAAGGCTTTTTACGTGCCTCGTGTAGGCCTGCCTATTTTACGAGGCTCCCCTCCGATAACAAGCGAGTCTTCACGTGGCACGGCCGAAGAAATACGTACCTCCTCGATCAAGCCGCGTAATACATAAAGACCGGAACAATCCGGTCTTTTGTATTGTGTTTTCTCCAGAAATAAGCGCGCCCCCGACAGGTTCGCGGAGCGCGCGGTACCCGTCAGGGGCGTTCAGAGATTCTTGGGGTGTTCCTGGGTGTAGATCACCACCAGTGGCGGGAGCTCGGCGGAGGCGCCGACCGAAGCTCCTGGAGCTTGGCCCGCGCCGCGCCGAGCATCTGGCTCGCGCGGGTGATCCAGGCTTCGGCCTGGGTGCTCACGGGGGCTGCCTCACGGACGAGATCGATCACCCGATCGATCATCTCGCGCGGCAGGTTGGCGTAGTGGTAGTCGTTCGCGAGGCTCTGGAGCGCCTTGCGGAACTCCGCAACCCGCTCTGACGCCTCACGAGCGCGACGCTGCTCGAGCGTCTCGCGCGGGAACCGCGCGCGGTTCCAGGCCTTCACCTTCTTCCTGTAGTCGGTCCACCTGCTGTTGTCTGCTGCAGTACGCTTGTTGCCCATGAGGGGCGCGACGGGACGTTGGGTCTCCATGTGAGACACCTCCTTGTGCGCGAGAGAGTATAGATAATCGAAAAAAAGCGCAACTTTTAACAAATACCGCACGTTATCTAGACAATTCCTATTTTATTCCCCAAGGTAGCCATGCCTCGCGCTCGCGAAGGTGGAAAGGAGTGTAGGTACGTGAGCATCGTTCGTTTCATCGTCGCCCACTGCGGCCAGGGCGCCTGGTCGCAGACCACCACCCCGCACCTCCTGCTGACGCCTGAGGGTCGTCAGCAGAACCGTGCAGCTCTCTTGTTGCTGCGTTGGGCTCTTGCGCAACAGCCAGCACCGGAAGCCGCCTTCGATTCTGGACTCGAGCACGCCCGACAGACACGTCTCGCTCTGGAATCGGGGCTGGGGCTTCAGATCCTGGAGGCGAGACTCTTCGGCTCGATGGCTGGGTTGGGATTCCCACCCGGACAGGGCGTCGATCGTCTGCTGCAAGCTACGACTGCCAGCACGACCGGAGCCGAGCTCCTCCGCGCCTCGAAGTGGGTAGTGAGCGAAGCGCAGCGCGTGCGAAACGAGCTCGTGCTGAAAGCCTCACAGGTTTCAGCCTATCTCGGGCTCCCGTCGTTCCTCATCGTTCTACTCGTGGCGCACGACTGTCTTCCGGGTCTGCTCGTTCCGAATGAGCTGCTCCTGCGTCCGGGCGACGTAATGTCGATCGACGTCGACACGGCGACGGGTCTCGTCGTCCACGCCAACTCCCGCATCTACCGCGTAGAATAACCACCGCCCTTTCACCCTTCGCCACTCACTGGCGTTCTTGCTTCAGCGGATCACTCGTTGGTCATCTCAAGCAAAAAAGACAACTTGCCCATCCGAGCAAAGGTGTGTAGAAAAAGCAGAGCTGTCTCCTCGCAAAAATAACCTACTTCACGATCTCATGATGCGTGATGCATCGTGCTTCGTACGTAACATTATCAGCGCTCCCTTCGACGAGAATCATCGGATCGTTATACGGCACGGGCTTTCCATCACGGAGTCGCTGTGTTCGCGTAGCGTTGTATCCACGACACACGCTACACACTGCGCGTGAGCGTTGCACAATCGTTTCCGGAATCGCCATAAGCGCGGCGCATGTCTCAAACATCTCACCACGAAAGCTGGTATCGATCCCAGACACGAGCACGATCTTTCCGCGCCGCAACTCCTCCTCCAAGACAGGAACGAGCGCGGGACTGAACATATTCACCTCGTCGACACCAATCACCAGCGCCTCGCGCACCAGTTCACGCACACGATCCATATCCTGCGGATCAACGCCCGTGCCTTCCGTTAAAAGCCCCGAACGCGACTGCACCACCGGCGTACGCGTATCAATCGTCGGTCGCAAACACACGAGCGGAATCTGCTGCTCGCGAAAAATCTGTAGATGACGAATCAGTTCTAATGTCTTCCCAGAAAACATCGGCCCCGTAAAAAACGTCAGCGATCCTTGGTGGGCGATAGGGGAGGTGAGGAGCATAATTTAGGTGTCCTTCTTCGTATTCAGGAGAGGTCGCTCCAAATCGCGAGCTTCTTGCTCAGGAGAGGTGGCCAAGGCGATAGAAAAGAACGCAGGATCTTTATGATCTACGCCGTCACGATCTACCCAGCGTCCCACGCGGCCCATTTTAGGCACTTCTTTTAATGAGGATGTATCCATATGCATTAAGCAGCCAGTCGTGCGTGAAGCGAGGTTTCAAAATGAGCGAGGTTTTTTCCTTCTTGGGGCCCAGTATCATCGAGTTCAAGCAAGCCATCCCAGTTGGTTCCGATCAAACCTATTTTGCCTAAGTGATAAGACTGGCGTTGCCCGATATAGTGTTCGGTAAGTTCCTCCGCCTCTTTTTTATGCTGACAAAGAACCCATTGAGCTTTCTTGGGATCAAGCGGATCCTTACTGTAGGCAAAAAACGGACCCATACGACCAATGCGAGCAATTTCTAGTGGTGTTGGGGGAGTCTCTCGCGAAAAGAGGGCGCGCCATTCGAGCATGGTTTTTTGCAGAGCATCCTTCTGTTGATCGGATGTCGTATTCGGATCAACGCGAGCCAGGGCTTCCTCCATCTTACCTTCGATAGTATTTAGGATGATCTGTAGCTGGGTATCCGAAATTTTTTCACGGTTCCAATCTAGTCCCAGCGTAGCCCAGAAATATCCACCCACTTGAATATTGGCGTAGAGTCTCATGTCGCGAAATCCAGCGGCTTGCAAAGCATCTTTCTGAGCAAGAAGCATGCGAGTAGCTAGGTTATAAGACTCGGGAACAGGAGCGACGGAAATATGATCGAGGTAGCAGGTTTTTTCGACACCATTATCAGCACCATCTTCCCGCAAGACGTAGATGAGGGAGGACTTAACAGGAGAGTCTGGATCGTTCGATACATGAAAAGAAGTATCTGCTTGCAGGCTTCCCACGAGTCCCTGAGGAGAGACAAATGTGTGGACGTCAGAGAAGAGCGTGACGCAGTCTTTATCGATGACGAAATCATCGGTGAATTCACGAATATCCCAGCTGGCAATAAACGACGCGAGATCATGCCCGAATAATTCCTGAATAAGGATGAGTTGTGGAAGGGTGGGGTTCTTCATGAGGCACACCTCTGAACGTGGAAGAGGAGAGGTGAGCTGATCAAGGGTCTCTACCAATCTCGCGCGGTATATCTCCGACCTCAGTCGTTCCAGCGTGCGCGTACCGATTTCGGATATCCACTCGTCAAAAGCCGTGGTCATAAGCTCTGGGTCTGCTTCGAGTTCAGAGAAGAGCTCAGAGAGTTGCTCAGGCCCGCCAATACCCTCTAGGCAGCTTCTAAAGGTGCAGGGTTGTTTGGCGTAAGAGGTCTCGACGAGATGCGGAACGGGGTAGGACATGCGAAACTCTTGATGTGCCATAGATACGGAATCAGTAATATTTTATTTATGATATTCCTTCCCGCACAAAATCGTCTCCGCGCGGTAGAGTTGTTCGAGAAGTGTGATGCGCGCGAAGAGATGTGGCAACGTGTGTTTGCCGAAAGAGAGAAGGTGTTGCGCGCGTGCACGAACATCATCCGACAATCCCCACGATCCACCCAACAAAAATACAACCGGTCGACCACCATCCGCCCACTCCTGCACACGCGCCGCAAACCGCGTCGACAAATCGTTCACGCCGCGTTCATCAAGCGCAACAATCGTTGCATGCGCCGGCAAAGATTGAAGGAGTCGTTCCCCCTCGCGTTTCTTCGTCTCTTCTACGTTCGGACGGGCCGATCCTTGGTGCGCTTCATCGAGTTCGATGAGCTCAATACTTGCAAAAGGACGCAAAGCCTCCACGTACTTGTGGATAGCTTGTGGATGCCATGGCTCATGCGGACGCCCGATGGCACGAATAATGAAGTGATGCATGCCAATAGTCTGCGCCAACAGCCTCGAAAAATCCACCCCGCTTTCCTTTACAAAGTTTCTGATTTTCCTTGCTTTTATGGGCGAAGGCTCTATGAACGCCGCTAGAATACCCAAGAAAAATGTCGTGAGTTCCGCCATACGTAGACACACGAAAAACAAGGAACGAACCCCCGCCCTTGACATGGTCTCAGGGTTTCTATAAAGTGCTCGCACGTTTAAAACCCATCTCCCAAGAACAAGCGGTTCATCTGGAGGGAGCAATGGAGATGCAAGACCAAGAAACCAGATTGTTTCCGTCCTAGCCTGATCTCCTCGTATATGGAGTTTCAGAGCTTGGCCCAACGCCAAGTTCTTTTCATGCCAAGATAGATAGGGACAAGGATCTCCTCAGATCTTTATCCGTGTCCGTCTTGCACCAACGCTGTTCCGGGTCGTGCAAGGTAGACAAGCTCATCGACAATTGAATCAATATACAATGCGTACAAGGCATGGCAAAATGCCTAAATTGCAATTAGTCAAGTCCGTAACATACATCGAAGTAAACTGCCGTCCAAGTCCGAAGTAACATTCGGCGTCTGGATGGTCGAAGCACGTAAGGGCATACGGTGGAT
>CAZLPD010000028.1:0-15181 GCA_964561355.1 uncultured Gammaproteobacteria bacterium | reverse complement strand
CTCAAAATAAGATCGTGCTTAGGATTCCCCGTCGACACAAACACTTCCTCCGGCTCTTGAGCGACAACAACAGACGTTCGTCGACGAGGCGGCGCCTTCCGCGCACTCAAAGAACGCTTCACCGGAGAAGCGCTCCCAACCGCCAAAGAACGACGCTTACGAATCATACATCTCCTCCATCATACCACATCTCCCATCCCTATCCCCAGAAACGAATGCGCGGCTCCTTTTTGAGCCGAGGACTGTCCTCCCTCCGTCATCCCGAGTGGAGTCATGCGGAAGGAGGAATCTGGACCGATCGGACGGGGCTACGAGATCCTTCACTACGTCGGACTTCGTTCAGGATGACAAAAGAAGGGGGGGGTTATACTTTCTCAAGCACCGCCACCAACAAATCCTCCGTCGGCAAATCCTTCCGTGTAATCTTCAAGCGATTCGCGTCCTGACGCTGACACACGCCAAGCTCCTTACAAAACGCATCCGCCGTACCCAAAATCTTCTTCAAACCCTCCACGTGGTGGTACAAAGGCACAACCACACGAGGTTCAATCGCGCTGATCGTTTCGATAGCCTGTTTTGCGCTCAAGCGATCATCTCCACCAACGGGCAAAAGAAGAATATCAATATCTTCAAGCTTCCCAAGCTCTTCATCCGTAAGTGATCGATCTGCTCCTCCCAAAAAACCAACCGACATCCCCTCAATCTCGAATCGATACATGAGCGTGTGTGGCCAAGCATGATCCTTATCCTGCAAAGGAATCACGTACGCAAACAAACCATCTACCTCGTATTCACCAGGATCAGCCATGACAAACGGCTTCGTTTCAAACACGTTCAAAGGAAAACGATCCTTCTGCTGATGCGAAAGCGCCACGATATTCGGCGACAAGCTTCGTGGAAACTTAAGCCCCGTCTCCGCTTCAAACGGATCCGTAATCAAGGTCGCCTGTTGATCCCCATGCTGCGACTCAATCCGCACACTCGACAACCCGTGCCAAAAAATTTGCATACTCAATATAAAGCCACTTAAACCTACCAAATCTCTCCCGCCTGCTTCTTCGCTTCAATGTCCTTCAATACACGTTCCGCCTCAGGACCAGGTCGAGGAGCAAGAACCTCTTCCTCCTCAAGCTCGGCCTCGCCTGTTAAATCCTCGATACCAGCAACCGCCTGATCGTTAGCCGGAGCAACCTCAGGCCCAGGAATCGTAACTCCGGGCTTTTTCTCAGGAGGCAACACCGCGCCCCAAGTATCCTTAAAATTTCTCGAAGATTCTGGGTTAAACATAGAACAGATCCTGATTTACAAAGACTTCTTAAACTCTTCAACCATGGGAACTTGCTCGGATTCTAGCCCATAATGATCCGCAAGCGCAACCGCCGTCCAATCAGCAACCACAAGCGATCGGAAGATGCGCTCCATGCGATTTACCCCATCAAGCTCGAGCTCAACAACCGGAAATCCACGATCACGATACAGTTTCGCTGTCACATCCATGCGACGCTTATTTCGTGGATAATCCTGGCTATCACGTAAGAATACAAACGCAAATTTTTCCGAGAGGTTTTTGTTCGCACCCTGCGCATCAAACCCAGTCATCTCGTTATGATTAAGCTCAGGAATGATATTGCAAAATGCCGGCGTCTTCCCCGTTTCATTCAACTTAATCTTCCAGTTATACGCCACACAAGCATTCGCCGTAGATGCGTATACAACCGGAATACGACCGCGAAGAGCCTCCGCCACCTTCTGCCCCTCAGGTTCAAGCGCGGCTGGATCCAAATACTGCGAAAGATACGTCGCCTCTCCAACAAGCTCCTGCACAGACAAAAGCGCAATGAGTCCGCGCAGGCTATACCCCAACGCCGAACGTGGCTGAATCCCCGTATCAGGAAGCTGCACATAAGGCGCACGATCACGCTTAGCAAGCTCAATCAGCTTTCCCCCCACCGCAATCACCGCACAAGGCATTCCCTTCATGTGCGCCGTTTCATAGGCGCTAATCGTCTCCTCCGTATTTCCTGAATACGAACTAGCTACGAGCAATGTTTTTGGAAAGCTAAAACGCTTGATATAAGGCAACTCATAATCCGACCACACACGAATCGAACGTTCTGGCACAAGATTCGCCAAAATATCCGCCGCAAGGTGCGAGCCACCCATTCCCGCCACCACAATCTTCCGATGAAACGGCACAGGGCCCTGCTCAAGACGAGGATCAAAAGCAAACTGCTTGGCAAACCCCAAAATAGCATTGCGCATCATATACATAGGATGAAACCATACGCGCAGATTCTTTGCCACTCTTGGACAACAAAAGCCTCCGGACACAGCCGGAGGCTTTTGGACAGAATGAAAATTAACGGGACACGTTCACAAGCGAGCTCAAGACAAAGCTCGAGATAGCGAAGGCGGCCACGATAATAACCAACCCAATAATTGCATTCGTGATCATCGTACGAGCCTGTTCTGCCTTGTCAGATTCTCCACCAGACGTCATCCACAAGAAACCTGCGTAAAGAAGATAGCCCAAAAGCACGATGCCCAAGAAACCCAACACGACGTTAATGATTCTTCCAGCGATCGTGTACACATCACTTGTACCCGTAACGCCTGACGTCGTACGCACGGTGGCGATACTGGTGTTCGCGGCATCAAAAGGATTCTGAGCGAGAGCAACGGCAGGAGCCGTGGCTAAAAGGAGCGCTGCTGACCCGATTTGGGTCAAAGAGTATTTAGTAAGTTGCATAGTAAGGGAAGTATACCAAATGAGAAAAAAATCTGCACGCAAGAATCAACGAGTTGGAGTAGGAGTAGGTGTCGGCGCAGGAGTAGTGCCCGCCGCCGGAGTGGTAGCGCCCGGAGGAGGAGCTAATTGACCCTGAGAAATATTCCCCAACGCCGTGACGATGTAACTCGAGATCACAAACGACATAATGACGATCAAAAGCCCAATCACCGCCTGACGAATCATCTTCATCGCCTCTTCCGCCTGGTCCTTTTCTCCACCCGACGTCATCCATAAGAAACCAGCATACAACGTATATCCTAGAAGGATGACGCCCACCAAACTGAGCGCGATATTGATAACACCTCCCACAATGATTTCGACGCAAGACTGAAAGCTCCCATGACAAAAATTCTGTAGACCAGTTCTCTGAGAAGCTGCATCGATACCGGCGGCAACAGAAGCAACCCCGGTCGAAGGTTGCTGCGTAGGGGTAGGTACAGGAGGAGCGGAATCCGTCGCCTGCGCAAGCACAAACGTCGGCAAAAGGAAGAGAAGACAAGCGAAAGAGAAAAAACGAGTCATAGAAAAAATTATCGTGCGCAGTTCTCACGCGTACAACGCTGACTGCATAAATCAAACTCCTCAGTACGTCGTGCGAGACGCGCTTCCGGCGGCGTCACGGAAGCAGTGCGAGCATCCGCTGCAGGACCGCATGACTCCTGACATCTGCGATAGCCAGCCGAATCACGACAGCTATCAGAAATCCCCGTTGCAGGATCAGTCGTACACAGACGAGCCGTGCAATCGGCGTGACAAGTTGCCCGACAAGCTAACGCCTCAGGGCCTGTGTCTGCAGCCATCGCACGTCCACCGGTTCTGCTAAGACCAAGTAATCCACCCCCTCCAATATCCACCATCGCCCCCACCGCATCAGGACAAGTCGAAGAAATACAGCTGCTTTCACAAGCGTTTGTATCGCACCCAGACGTAGCTCCCGGAGCTGGCGGGGCGCTGGCCGCACAACGAGAGCGACAGGTATTTCCACAGGTACTTTCACACGTAAACCGAGCCTGCGCACGCAGAGGCCCGACACACTCCTGCTCGATGCAGAGGGGGGTACATGAAGCCCATGTACACCCAAGCGCATACGGATCAGACAGCCTAGACGCCGTAGGTGTTGGCGTAGGGGCTGTGGTCGGCGTAGAAGGCGCTTCCGGCTGAGCCAGCGTCGTAGGACCCGTCGACGTAAACGTATCCCCCACTAACTGAACCATGACACTCGTAAGCGTATAAGACGCTCCGATAATCGCGACACCGATAACCGCATTCCGGATCATCGTGCGAGCCGAATCCACTTGCTTGTCATCCCCGCTCGACGTCATCCACAAAAATCCAGCGTAGAGAATATACCCAACCAATGCGACCCCCATGAGGCCAAGGACGATGTTGATAAGACCACCTAAAATCGTCCCAACACAAGTCGCGCTCGTGCAAATATTTTTAAATCCAGAACCGCGGGGACCTGCGGCCGCTTGATCAAGAGCGCTTCGCACCGCAGAGTCCGCCGCAAACGCGAAACCTACCGTCGTGACAAACAACATCACGCTCGTACAAAAAAGGGTCACCGATCGAAGCGCACGCATGAGAAATGAACTGAGAACTACGTGCACGCGCGAGAAATATCTTTCTCACACCAACACGTAGGTCCTAAAGGGGTGAGACGCCCCACCCCTTTAGACCAGCGTTTACGCGGAACCGTCCTGTGTTGCGCTAACCAAACGAGAAATCACAAAGCTTGTAATTGCCCAAGCGGAAAGAATAATCGCAAGACCGATGATACCAGCGAAAATCAATTGACGAGCTTCAGCCGTCTTTGTGTCATTACCGCCAGAGATCATGTATTGGAATCCACCAATAAGCACAATCACGACCGCAATAATACCCAAGAATCCGAGCGCGACGTTGATAATACGAGCTGCAGTAGAACGAATATCGCCACTACCCAACTTTACCGTTCCTTGAATGGCGTTCACACCTAAATCGTTGACCGTCAACGAATCAGACTGAGCGAACACAGCCGCAGGAGCTGCCATCGATGCCGCCAATCCCAAGGAGGCGACCATCGAAACGATCTGTTTCATACGCACTGTCATGGAGCCTCACCTCCTTTCCGTGCATGGGATAAAAAATGTCCTTGCATACCGACGTTCCTATGATAGCACATTGCTCCACGAAGAAGAAAAGATGGGGAGCGGCCACAAGAAACAAACATCTACGGTGCAAGTCGCCCGCCCGTACCCGCACCCGAAGGAGAAGCTGTCGCCGAAAAGGCGGCACGACACCAATCAGGACAAACCGCATTACATTCCATACGAGCAAAAACCGACCGACCGACCGTACCACGCTCATCACTACGCAGCTGGCCAAGCACCGCGGCGCAACCACTGACGCAGCGACTTTGACACGCACGCAATTGTGTCGCCATCACAGACGAATCCGTTGAGGCCGGAACCGTCCCTCCGGGACACACCTGTTGATAAATACGCGGACAAAATCCCGTATCACAAGAATCCGCACTCCCCCCCGCCCCTGTACAACTCGTGAGACATGGTTCAGAAAAACGATTCTCGTCACAAGCCGTAGGCGCTTCAGCCGTCGCAGAACTCGTAGGCGTTACCGTAGAAGGTGTCGGGGCATCGGGGGATGCCGTGGGAGTAACGTTCCCCTGAGAAACACCCAGTCCTCCAATAAATCCAATCAAAACCGCGATAATCGTATACGAGGCGATGACAATCAAAACGCCAAACGCGGCATTCATCAACGTCTTCTTAGCATCTTCCTGTCGCTTCGAATCCCCAGACGTAAGCCAAACCGCCCCTCCGTACACAAACATTGCCAAAAATAATGCCCCAGCAATGCTCACAAGAAATTGCACAATGCGGCCAATGATCTGCGAAATAGTACTTCCACAAAACGGGTCATGGACTCCTTGAAACTCACACGTATTCGTCGTAGGCCGCGCAACCGTCCGCGTCGCAGCTCGCCCAGCCGTGCCCTGTGTATTGGAAGGTCGTGTAGTAGGTGCTTGTGGGCTTGCATCTTGCGCAAAAACAGGCAACGCCACAGCCCCCTGCAACACAACACACCCAACCACCATCGCACGCACAAAAAAGTTCATATCACCACCATGATATCACACAACGCAGCAACACCACGCCTACAATCCCAACACCGACAAAAACAAACTCACAATCGAGTAAGACAAAAAGGTCAGCGCAAGTCCAATCGTGGCATTTTTCAAAATAGTTTGCGCCGTCCCTACACGATCACTCCCCTCCGCCGTCATCCACATCACCCCACCAACAACAAACATAAGCAAAGCCATCGATCCAGCGATGCCCGTAATGGCACGGACCAGTCGAGCAATAAGTTCGCTGATGCTCGTGGTACCAAGTGGATTGGTGAGAGTAGTCGGGGAACCATTGCCACACGTAGGAGGACGTCCCTGAGCAGCGCTCGTAGCACAAATAGAAACCTGACGAGGATCATCTGCACCCAAAAAACAGTAGCTCTTGCCATGCGTGTCAGACCCACAGGCCGAAATACACTGCTGTTCGCAATCACAGCGAGCACCGGGCGTACAGGTAGAACCCGTACGCTGTTCGAAAGTAGCTGGTCGACAAGAGGCTACTTCACCAGTACCGAGAGTCGAGTTTGTGGTGGTATGTACGGCCGTCTCACCTGGACGCTGACTCACGGTTTCCGTCGTATGCGTACGACTAGGATCAACCATGACCACGCTCTGCGAGTCGCCCTGGGTAATACACGAAAAACTACACGTCCCTCGCGGCTGTCCCGCCGCCTGCTGCTGCGTCGGAGTGGGAGTCGTCTCCCTGCAAGCCGCAGGGGTAGCGACAGAATCCGTGGAACCAGAACCCGTTGTTGGAGCAGGAACCGAAACAGTGTGAACCGTACAAAGCGGCCGGGACACATCTCCTAGGACGCGGACAAAGTCAGATGTGATCAAGTCAAAGCTACGAATTTCCGTTCCATCAAAAGCATTACAACGTCCATTGGCTGTAGTAATGTAATCCGGAAATGCATTCAAACAGGCTTGCTCACCATTCCGCCAAGAAGATTCCTCTCGCTCCCCAATAAACCTACCTCCACAAGCCGTCCTGCAACGCTGCGCGCAAGGATCAGCGGAGCACGTAGGAGCATCCACCGTATCAGCAACATCCAAAGTAACAGGGGTCTGCTCGTGTTTTTCGTATATAGCATAATGTTCTATATCGGTAGTTGCATCACCAGCACCCATACGACACGTCCCAACTCGAACCCGCATACAGCTAAAGCGACAGCTATAGCTAGCCGCCTGACTAGTCATCGGCACAAGAAAGCTCAGACCAACAAAAACCAGGCCAAGAAAACAAAGAAGAGAAGATGAGCGTTTCATACACGTTAAGGTGTCGGCGTGCCTGTAGGAGCAGGGACCGTCGAAGCTGGAGTCAAGCTCCCTCCTGCTGGAGCCTCAGGGGGGCAACATTTAATATTGGCACCGCCCGGACAAAGATCCGGAACGCAACGACCGCGGCGATCGGCCGGTAAACGCGTCGCATTCTGACAGGAGAATCCAGGATTTGCTGGCGCGCATCGATCCTCTGTAGACGCACGTCCTGTCGCCGTCGTCTGCACAAATCGCACAATCGTAGCCGCTCCCAACACGAGCAACATTCCAATCGCCGAACTCGTCAGCATCTTGCGCGCCTCCCCCGCCGTGCCAGAGTCATATGCAAAGAAGATGTACTTAAATCCAGCGTACACAAAGATCAACAAGAAAAACGCGGCCGCCAATCCCATCAAAAAATTCGCAAAATTCACAGCCACCTGCTTGATATCATCAAGCGTGCACTTCCCAGCAATATTTGGATCATGCGACGTTGCACAGTCCGGAAGATGCAAAGCCCCAGCTAACCCAGCACTAGAAGCGCCACCTCCCGCCGCAGCCTGGCCATTCGCAGCTCCATTAGCCCCAGGACGACCAACTGCCGCATTCCCTGTCCCTACAGGACAACACATAGCAGAAGCATTTAACGCAAGACAACCGGAATAGTTACGACAGCTTGCTCGCTGCTGCGTCGTGGCCACCGCACACACCCAATCTGCCTGAATATCAGCACTAATACCAGCGCCAGCTGGAGTAGCTCGAGCTGCAACCGCCGCCCGCCCACAGTCAGGAGTTCCCCCATCCAGCACGGCCGCGACAGGTGGCGCGCAACAAAAAACACCTACTAGCGTCCCACAATGACCACGCTCGCAATGACGCTCGGTAAACGCCGGTGAATCAGGGGCGACACGCGCACAGGTATAGTCGGCATGGTCAGCGACAACAGGCGAACACGCTCCATCGAGCGTCTGTGCAGATGCGCCCAGCGCCAATCCAAACCATCCCAACCCTACAAAAAGAGCAATGCTCAGTATGAGCCTCCTAAACATATGCCCAAAGTATAGCACACCTCCTACTGATCCGTTCGATCCGTCATCGTCTGTCGAATTTGATTCGCCGCAAACTGCATGGCATCGCTAAGACGCGTCCCTCCAACCAACGCCGCGTCAATAAGCGTAGCAAACGCCGCATCCATCACCTGCGCGTTGTTTCCGAGGTACCACGATTGCGCCGTAAGCACCTGCGAAGCAAACACTCCCACCGTCTCATCCGCAAACTGATCCGCCAGCAACCCCTTACGCGCCGCGGGACGCTTCATCTTTGCAAGCAACGCCTTTGACGTATCCGTCTTCATCAAGAAATTCAACAAGTTCCAAGACAAATCGGCATCCGTACTCTTCTTCGAAACCATCCATACCCAATAATTCGCAAAGTTCTTCACCGGATTCCCTTCGATCGTCGGCAACTTCGTAATCCCAAGATTTAACTTCGGTGCACGCGCCTTGATCTGATCGTAATGATAGCTATACCCAAAGAAGAACGCGGTCTTGCCCTGAATAAACGCCTCCAATGAATTCGGCTGATCCGCATTCCAGGTATACGTTTCCTTCGCAGGGTTTGCGAAGTCCGTATAAAACTCAAGCGCCTGATACGCCGGCGGCATCTGACGCTGACCCGTAGAAGAATCCGGTGCCAGATCAAATGTTGGATTGCCATTCGCCTCCGTCATCTGCGCTCCATTCTGCATCATAAGCGCCGACAAAATATCCGTCGATCGTTCCACATTCGCCGACGTCCCCATCCCAACAGCAGATTGCACAATCTTCCCATCTGCATCCAGCTTCGTAAGCTTCTTCACCTGATCCTGAAACTGATCCCAGTGTTCCGGCGGTGTAGGAATCCCAGCCGCGTTCAATAAATCTTTGTTGTAGTAAAGCGCAAGCGTATCCGCCCAAATAGGAGCGGCCACCAATCGCTCTTGCGTGATCGTACTCGTTGGATCGGTCGATCCAGGCGTCGGCACACGTACTTTGCGCACCGCATCGTGAATCACCGCATCGGCAAATTGATCCTTGAAGTCACGCAGCGTGATCGTAGGCTCCGTCCGCAATTCCCACGTCGTTTCCTTCTTGAGCGTACCCGTCACCACCGAATAGGCAACTTTTGTACTCGATGGCATTGGGACTGTTTTGCTCAAATATTTGCGAATCCACGTGTTATGAACCAAAAAGATATCCGGCCCACGATCCTCCGCAAAGGCATTCAAAAGCAAATTTTCGTACTCCTCCAAACGTAATCGACGAAAATTAATCGTCACATTTGGATGCAGCGCACGATACTGATCAAACGCATCCTTATAAACATCGATATCATCCACGGTGCCCCACACATTCAAACTCATCCGTTGCGAAGCCTTCTGCACATCCACCGGAATAGCATTCGTACACCCCGCACCCAAAAGGCTGAGGATCGCCACCGCAGAAAAAAAACGAGCCAACGTACGTTTCATACGTTGGCATCATATCACACCCTTATCCCTCCCACACCCCGTCCTTCACACAGGGCGTGTGCGGCAAGGTTTTTTCTTGTCGAGGACTGTCTGAAGTTAGGGCGTTATGCCGTTGCGGTCGTTACCGGTCTGCAGGCATAGCGCCCGGTGCCACAGGCAAACGAGTTCCGCAGGCAAGAAAAAACCTTGCCGCACACGACTACTTCATCTCATCAATCATCTTTTTCGCCTCCTTCTTCAAATCCTCTCGTTCCAACGCCATCGCCAAATTCGCGCGCAACCATCCAATCTTCGAACCCGTGTCATGGTATTCGCCTTGAATCTTGCAAGCGTACAGCGATCGTTTCTTCATCAAGCGCTTCACCGCATCAAGCGTGACGTACTCACCACCTGGTGGCGGCATAAGCTGACGAATCTCCTCAAAAATATCCGGCGTGAGAATAAACCCAGCGTTCGTCGCCAAACATGAAGGTGCTTCCTCCGGCGTTGGCTTCTCAATCACACCCTTGCAACGAAACACCCCCGGCTCAACCTCCGACTCAGGGTCAATCACACCATAACGCTTCACTTCCGATTGAGGCACTTCAACCACGCCCACAACAGGATCGTGGTATTTCTCATACACATCAATCATCTGCTTAATGCGAGGCACTTTTCCCGTATACACATCATCCCCAAACACCATCGCAAACGGTTCATCTGGTCCGATAAGATGCGCCGCGTTCAACACAGGCGTAGCGTTTCCATAAGGTCCCTTCTGACGAATGTAGATGAAGTTCGCCATCCGCGTGATGTCCTTAATCTGACCCAAAACCTCCATCTTTCCTTGTTCACGCAACCAAGATTCAAGCAGCTGATTCTCATCAAAGTGATCCTCAACCGAACGCTTAGCATGGCTCGTCACCAAAATAATGTCCGTAATCCCCGAAGCTACAGCTTCTTCGACCACGTACTGAATCACGGGCTTATCAATAATCGGTAACATTTCCTTAGGCATCGCCTTGGTCGCCGGCAAAAACCGCGTCCCAAAACCAGCCACCGGGATAATCACTTTGCGTACAGATTGAGACATAATGAGAAGAGGTTAGCACCAGTAAGGACAGGTTTCAAACCCATCCCCACAATGAACGAATCGACCTTGGTCCGAGTGGTGCTTGTTTTTGTTAGCGAGGACTGTTCAAGGAATCCAAAGACCAATCGATAAGCTGACGAGTTCCGCAGCCGCAAAAAATGCCCCGCCTAAACGACGACGCTCACCAACCGCCCCTTCACATACACCACCTGCTTCGGTGTCTTTCCTTCCAACCACTTCTGCACCTTTTCCGATGCCAACACCGTTGCCTTCGCTTCATCCTCGCTAATATCCGAAGCCACCGTAATCTTGTCGCGCACTTTTCCATTTACCTGCACCACAAGCTCAAACGTAGCCGCCTGCAACTTGGAAGCATCGAACGCAGGCCATCCAGCACCACGAGCGTTGATCGATGTCTTATGTCCCAACACCTCACACCAAATCTCATCCGCCAAGTGCGGGGCAAACGGTGCGAGCATCTTGAGATATCCCTCGACCATAGCTTCCGACATACCTCCCGCGTCCTGTATCGCGTTCGTCAAAATCATGAGTTGCGAGATGCACGTATTGAATTGCAGATTATCAATCCCCTCCGTCACCTTTTTCAACGTTTGATGGTAAAGCGTCTCGAGATCCGACGTTACTTGCGGTGACGAAGCCATGTCACGTCCTTCAAACAATCCCCACACCTTGTCGAGAAACCGTCTCACTCCCTCAATCCCGTTCGTATCCCAAGGCGCAGGCTGATCGTACGGCCCGATAAACATCTCGTAGACGCGAAACACATCCGATCCGTACTTCTCAACCACATCATCAGGATTCACCACGTTCCCCTTCGATTTCGACATCTTCACGCCACCTTCACCCAAGATCATGTTGTGCGATCGACGCATCTTGTATGGCTCGGATCCGCATTCCTCCGGCACAACACCCAAGTCCCACAAAAACTTGTACCAAAAGCGCGAATACAAAAGATGCAGCGTCGTGTGCTCCATGCCGCCGTTGTACAAATCAACCGGCATCCAGTATTTAAGAGCCTCTTTCGAAGCCAGCGCCTCCGCGTTCTTTGGATCGCAGTACCGCAAAAAGTACCAACTCGAACCAGCCCAGTTAGGCATCGTATCCGTTTCACGTCGTGCCTCGCCGCCACATCGTGGACACGTCGTCTTCACCCACGATTCAATCTTCGCAAGTGGCGACTCTCCCGTATCCGTAGGCTCATACACATCAACTTCCGGTAGCGTGAGTGGTAACTGCTCATCAGGCAAAGCCACCCAACCAGTGTTCTTACTGGCAAGAATTTCTCGGAGAATCTCCGGCTGTTCGGGAGCCCCAAAATGAAATTTATCGCCCAATGATTTGATGTACCAACCTTCGGGAATAAAAGCATGGGACTGTCGCGGAACACGAAGATCGCTGTCCGAAACGAGCACATTTCCACTACCAACAAGCGACGCCACGTACCGCCAATCAATCGACCGCTCCCAAATCTTACGAACGCCGCTGTAGTCACGATCGGTGCGAGCAACCGCCTTCTCCAACCACTCTTGGTCAGAGATAGGCCCAAGTAAAGGCGCGACAAGGTAAAGGTGTCCAATCTTGCGACCCATCTCTTGCAAAGCATGAACCGCCATGAGCCCACCCAGGCTATGCCCAACAAGTACGTCATCCTCGCCTAACTGATCTACAAACGGACGCAAAGCCTCTATCCATGTCTCGTATGTCGGCGCAGACGACTGAGGCAAGCTCGGAAGAAATACTTCAAAACCAGCTTTTGCCAAAGTATTTTTTAAAGCCGGGTACCAATGCATGTCGGCATTAGCAGCAAACCCGTGAATAATAAGCGCCTTCTGCTTTTTCTTTGCACACGTTCCGCAATGCACAAGCGGAATAGGCTCTCCCCAATATCGCTGACGCGAAAACACCCAATCTCGCAATCGGTAGGTCACCTTCTTCTTGCCACAGTCATGCTCTTCCAACCACGACATCACATCTTCCTTTGCCTTCCACGTCGGTGCACCATCCAAAAATCCTGAGTTAACCGCATGACCTGGCTCAACATAAGCCGCCCCGATCTGCGAACCCTCTCCCTCTTGCGAACGAACAACCTCTCTCATCGGCAACCCATACTTCTTCGCAAACACATAGTCACGTTCATCATGCGCTGGCACAGCCATCACCGCACCCGTTCCATAATTCGGCAGGACATAATCCCCAATCCACACCGGCACGCGCTCCCCATTCACCGGATTCACCGCAAACACACCCGGTAATCGCACACCCGTCTTCTCTTTGTCCTCCCCGGTTCGTTCCTCATCGCTCTTCGCAGCAACCGCCTTCACGTACGACGAAACCTCATCGCTACTCGCATACTTCGCGACAAGTGAATGCTCCGGAGCGAGCACCACATACGTCACTCCAAACACCGTGTCAGGCCGCGTAGTAAACACACGAATCTCATCCTGGGTGTCAGCGATGGTAAAAACAATCTCCGCACCCTCACTCTTCCCAATCCAATTCACCTGCTGCGACTTGATCTTATCGAGATAATCAACCGTATCGAGATCCGTAAGCAATCGTTGCGCGTAATCCGTAATCCGAATCATCCATTGTTCCTTCTCACGTTTCTCAACAGCAGTCCCACAACGCTCACACACACCACCCTGCGCCTCTTCATTCGCCAAACCAATCTTGTCCTTCGGACACCAATTGATCGTCGAAGCCGCCTTGTACGCCATCCCATGTTTAAAAAACTGCAAAAACTGCCATTGCGTCCACTTATAGTAAGCGGGATCCGTCGTATCAACCTCGCGCGACCAATCAAACCCAAACCCAAGCGACTTAATCTGTCGCGTAAAATTCCCCACGTTCTTCTTCGTTGCATCCGCCGGCTTCACCTTATTCTTGATCGCGTAATTCTCCGTGGGCAATCCAAACGCATCCCACCCGATCGGATACAGCACATTGCGCCCCTCCATCCGCTTCTTGCGCGTCACAATATCAATCGCGGTGTACGAACGAGGATGCCCCACATGCAACCCATCCCCCGACGGATACGGAAACTCAATCAACCCGTAGAATTTTTCTACTTTGTCATCCCGAACGGAGTCCGGCTTTCTTTTTTTGTCATCCTGAGTGGAGTCTGACGAAACGAAGGATCTCGTAGCCCTCCCCTCCCCAGGCCCCTCGGCACGATACACCCCCTCCTCCTCCCACTTCTTCTGCCATTTGGACTCCATCTCATGAATTGGACGCGACATAATGACAAGAAACGTATCAACCCACGAGAGAAAAAGGAAGGGCGCAGGGGAGAAATTGACAGACGAAGACGCGCTTGTTCTACTGTACCAGTACATCAGTATGTCTTCCCCTTCTTCCATAAAATTGCTAGCCTCGCTCCTCCAAGAAGCAGACCGGGCAAACGTATTGGACCGCTTCCTCCAAGATCTCCTCACCCCAGGAGAGATCGAGGACCTCGTCCTTCGTTGGCGAATATTTGAAGAATTGCTCGAGAGCAAGCCTCAGCGAGACATCGCCAAATCCCTTGGGATCAGTATCACAAAAGTCTCTCGTGGTTCAGTAGTATTGCGCGACCAAAAAAATTCGATTCGAACCTTTCGACCAAGAAAGTGATCTTCCGATTCCGTTCCCGATTCCAGCGGGCACGGTTCCGAAAGACCACACACAGAGGAGCACTGGAATGAGCACAAGACAGGATACGAGACAGAACCCCACGTACGAGGAGTTCCTCAGGAGCCTTCGGTACACAAAGACCCAAGGCGTTCGTCGCGTCGGCGTGGAGAGGGAGAGCTACCTCTATCACGAGGGCCGACCGGACCCCAACGCACAGGAATTCCTGCTGCGGATCAGCACCCACACCGACCGCGGCAACTCGTGGACCTTCGAGTTGTCGCGCTGCCAGGTCGAGCACCGCACAGAACCGCACACGAGCCTCGTCGACCTTCGCGACAATCTGATCGAGGGCTCGAGGGATGCGAACCTCATCGCCGGCTCCATGGGTCGCGAAGTCCGAAGCATCGAAGTCGCGCCCGCCGACATGACGCTCGCCATCTACCCCGACCCGCGCTACGCACAGATCGCGGAGAGTCTCGGCGAAGATCGTCTGCGTGCTGCCTGCCGCGTAGCAGGAATCCACGTCCACGTGGAGTGCTTCGGCCTCGAAGACGCCATTCGCGTCTACGGGGCCCTGCGCACAAACCTCGCAAAGCTGACTCGCCTCGGCGATCACAGCCAGGGCGAACGGATGCGTCTCTACGGAACGGTGGTGAACAACCTCCACACGCCTCCACACGTCGAGAGCAGCGAACATCTCTACCACCTGGCCTGCCAGGCGGGCTGGGGCACGAACCTCCGTAGTTGCTGGTGGACGCTGAGGCTCAGCCGTCACGGCACCGTCGAAGT
>CAZLPD010000027.1:0-15351 GCA_964561355.1 uncultured Gammaproteobacteria bacterium | reverse complement strand
CAGATAGAAAAGCATCTTTCCTGTGACAGCTTTGCTCCTTTCTGAAAAGCTCAATGATTACAGGCACTTACCAGTGTTGCACGGGACACACTACATGGAACTACATGAGAGCATAAAAGCGACTAGGGGGCCTTGCGGGAAGGACGATTCTCTGCGTGGAGAGCGCGAAGGCTCATGTCGAAGGTGTTTCCAGGCACCTCCGAGGGCACCTCTTCGCCAGTGTGCGGTACGCAGACGACGCTGTGGGGCACCTCGCCGTGCGTCATGGTGAGGTAACGCGCGGCCTCGCTCTCGGCGTTGTAGCGGGCCTGCTCGCCCGAGGCTCGACCGCGCAGCGCGCCGTACCAGAAGACCCAGCACAGGCCCGCGACGGCCATGCAGACGAGAATGGAGCCGAACAGGGTCCGCAGGATGCGTGCCCACCGGAGAGAGAGCGGTTGTTGGCCTTCTCCGCGGCCTCCAGCTTGGCGTTCACGCGGGCGTGTTCGGCTTGGAGCTTCTCGTAATCCTCCAGGCTCACGGTGATGGGTGCTTCTCGGTGCGGCGTGTTGCTCATGGTCCTACCTCTACTCTCGCAGTTCTGAGTGAAATCGTGCGGTCTTTCTCGGTCTTGGGCTGGTACTCTCTCGTGCGCTGCTCACCGGAGGATGAATAGTAGGCACGGGCCATGTCCATCGCCAGAACATCAGCGCCGTTTGTTCCCCACCATCCACCGTAGAGCATCATGGCCCAACCTCAACGCGAATCAGTCTTGGGCCAAGTTCAGGCCATGAACGGCCTTTGTTCTCTTTAGGGCGGTTGTGGGCGCGGCGACGCATGGATTCGGCTACTTCTCCAATCCAACAGCTACCAATGATGACCTTCACGGCCCCACCTCAACACGCGCGATTCTTAGCGATGCGTCAGGACACACTGTTGACCTTGTAGAGCGCATAGCGAGCGTCTGGACGATCAAAATAGCATTGCCCCATGACTCGAAAGAGCCTCCGATCAACTTTCGTGGTCCGCTCACGGCCCCGCCTCACAACGCATGGTGTGGATTCCTGCTGTGTTCCATTTGGTCACAGGGAACGTGCCATCGTCTCGCCACTGACTGCTGTTCCAGCCACATCCAAGCAGAATCAGCACGGACATATATTCGGCTTTGCTCACGGCCCAACCTCCAATCGAGCTACGCGCATCCCAAATTCTCGTGCTGTTGCCGTCTCGGATGATCGGACGGGCGGGCGACGGACTGAGATGGCATTGGGTCAAGGTTGCATTGGCCTGGAACGTAGTGCTTCCAGACCTCGCGCTGAAGCTCTTTCGGCACCATCCGCCAGTGCTTGCCGCACATGAGCATCTCAGGCGGAACAGGAGTATCGCACTTTCGAGCATGGCAAACGTGACTCATGGCCCAACCTCCATCCTGACAACTCTGAAGCTCACTTCATTGTCTATATCTCTTTTTGTTGCTTGAAGATTATCGTTTACGACCCCAACCCAAGGGGCCACCATATAGGAAAAAACAGCCCACATAGGGCCGAGGTACAACCATGACGGAGAACCCTTGCAGGCGATCACGGCCCAACCTCCACCCTCACCGCGCGAAGCCTGCGGTTATACATGATGGTTGAATGCGCGGCCTCGCAGTAAGGGCTGTTGGCTGGCAACCAGCGAAGCCCGCTCGCCACGAACCGAGAAGATCACTGCGGCTTCCACTCGCTACAGGTCCACTCCCACACGTTGCCCGCCATGTCGCCCGCGCCGAAGTACGAAGCGCCCGCCATGTGCCGCCCCACGGGACACGTCCCGGTTCGCCGCGTGGTGCCGCTCCACCACAGAAGGTCATCGTTCGGGGCGTCATTGCCCCACGGGTACTCCCGCTTCGTCGGCCCGCGCGCGGCGTACTCCCACTGCTTTTCGGTGGGGAGCGCAAGCCCTCCCCACTTCGCGAACTCCACGCTGTCATACCAGTTGACGCAGACGACGGGGTGTGCCTCGGTCTGCTCAAACTCGGGATTGCGAAACGTGCGGGTGGCCTTCTCCTTCTCCGCAGCCGTCACAAACCCACTGTGCTTCGCGAACGCGGTGTACTCCCCGAGCGTGACAGGGAACTTCGCGAGCCAGTAGCCCTCGGGCTGCTCGACGGATGGCGCGCAGAACACCATCGGCGTGAGCGTTCCATCGGGCAACAGGTGCTCCGTCTCGATCACGTCACCCTGCGGCGCATCCTTCTCCAGCGGTCCCGGCCACGCAGCGGCGTACTTCTGCGCGCCCTCGGCATCGACCTCGCCCACCACCTCCACCCAATCGGGCCAGATGCGCCCGTCGGGGAAGCGGTCGAAGTGACTGCGTGCCACGTCGGGCTCGCCCGTCCGCACGATGCGCCAGTGGTGCCCCGGCACGCTGCCCTGGCCGATGAGCGCCGCGAGCGTGTGGAAATCCTCGGTCAGCGGCTCCCCGGCGACCGGCACGCCGTCGCGCGTGGTGATGTTCCGTGCGATGCGGTCCACCGCGTCGGAGGAAAGACGCTTTCCCCGCATTTCGTCCATGACCATGAGGGCGGTGAAGTCCTGCATATCGTTCTGGAGGTAGTCAATCCAGAACCGCTGACCCCGAAAGCGCCATTGAATCTTGCACTGGTGATACATCGTTTGCCCTCTTGTTCCTATTTGCTTGAATCCATGATGATCCCGCGCGCGATCTCCAGCACACGCGCGCGGCTAACCTCCAGCGCGTCGGCGGTGTTCACCTGCGTCGCGCGCGTTGTCTGCATGACGCCAACGTAGGCACATCGCTGTGCGCTCACGTTGCCACGAAACACCTTCTCGCTGCGGTCTTGTAGGCGCTTTGCGATGACCTCGCTCGGTGCATCCAGCAAGATCACCCGCACGGGCGGAAGGACACTTCGCTCTCCCTCGCAAAGCCGTTCCATCCCTGAGCAAATGTCATCGGACAGTGCAGGCGCGTGCTCTCTGAGGCAGTCCCCGCGGAATTCATCGACCCTCGCAGCAACCAGAGTCGAGAAATACCAGCGGTCGATCACCACCACGAAATCGTCGTAGCGGCCCGCTCGCACGTCCGCAGCGAACAGCGCCCGAGCCTGCGCGTACCAAAGCGCGCGTTGCCACGGGTCGGTCCCGACGAAGCGAGGATGAGCCCACCGAGCGACGTTCAGCCCCAGCCCTGAGCACGCTTCAAGACCCTGCACAAGCGTTTTCGTGTGCGAAGTCTTGCCTACGCCGTCGGGGCCTTCAATCGAGATCAAAACAGGCTTCACTCCTCAATCTCCAAAAGGGGCAAATCCTTGCTTTCTTCGGCCACCGCTTCGCGCGTCGCCAGCGTCTCAGTGTCGAAGTACGCTTTCGCCACCGCATCGCCGTCGGGGAACGCCCCCGCCACCGTCCACGGCGCGATTCCGCCGATGACGTGAACACGCAGGCGTTGCCCGTGCTCTCCCGCGGCGAGCTTGACCGCCAAGTGCCGCTCGAAAAGATCCGAGAGCGTCACCCGCCGAAACTCCTTCAGCTCCGGGTTGAACACCTCGGCCATGCCGTTGCTCGGCCCCGGCTTGACCGCAGCCATTTGAATGACCCACCCGTCGGTCGATCGGTTCCACCCGTTCGCCAGAAGACCCGCCGCGAGCACTTTGCCCGAAGGCGTGTCCGTCGGGCGGAACCCCACCCCGTTCAGGTACACCAGGGCATCCGCAGCGCCCTCCTCTTCGGCCTCTGCCAGCGCCTTGAGCACCCCATTCCACGCGCCTTGCATGGCTTCCGCTGCTTCTGCCACCGTCCGCTTGACCTTCTCGTTCACCTTTGCCTCGTCTTTTCTGTGCTACCTTCGCGGCTGCACCGTTCCCAAACAGGAGAATTTCACTCATGGGCCAGAAGAGAGTCACCGCCGTCACCACCGATCCCATCGCCTCGGGCTTCTCGCAGAGCACGCCCCAGGTGGCCGAGATCGACTTCGCCGCGTCCGGCGACGCCGACATCCCGTTGTTCACCAGCGCGCCGTTCGGGTTCCGCATCCTGCGCGCCGAGGCCGAGATCACCACCGCCGCCGCGCAGTCGGGCTCCCTCTACAGCGCCGCGAGCGGCACCGGCACCCGCCGCAGCGGGGCCATCGACGGCACCGTGGCGGGCCTCAACGTCGAAGCCCCCGCCGCGAGCCTCGGGCGCACCGTCGCCGCGGGCGAGGCGCTCTACTTCAAGCGCACCAGCAACGCCATCGCGGGCAAGCTCCGCATCTGGTACGTCCCGACCTGACCTCATCGCCCGCCGCGCGCCTCCATCTCGCTTCGTTCCTTCCCCTCCCTGTCCTCGTCGATCCTCGCAGCGATCCGCAACGGCCCGAGCGACCGCAGCGCGTTCGCGTCGATTGGCGCATTCAGAAGCGCCTTGAACAGCGACCGCGCAATCTCGCGCTTCACGCTGTCTTTCACGGCTTCCTGAGCGCCGCTGCTCTTGCCGTTGCCCGCGAAGTCGAGCGCATCTACTTCGGCGCAGAGGTCGCGGTAGAGCGCCAGAATGCGAGGCGCGCTCACCGTCGCCCCCGTGCGTCTTCGACCATCGCGCGAATCGCGTCCTTGTCTCGCACGTTGAGCTTGGCGAGCGCGCCCGCGAGCGCCTTCTTGGCTTCGCTCTCCAGCGGCCCGACAAGGACCGCCTCCCGAGCGACGAAAGCGTCTGCACAGGCGGCGGGCTCGGTGCAGCTCGCAAGCTCCATCCGAAGCCCGTCCAGGCAGATTCGCGCGTGATGCTCTGCGATGTCCTCGTCGCCCGTGGCGATCTGGAACGCCCCGAGCCACAGGTAGCGCATGGCGATGGTGTTGGCCTTGGACAGCGCCTTGTCGCCGTTGTCCGCGGCGGCTCCGGTGCCCTGAAACGTGGTGCGTGATCCGTCTGCGGGGTCGATCACGTCCACCTCCAGCGTCACCGTCGCGGCGCGATGGTCGCCCGAGACGTTCACCACGCGCGAGGCGCCCACGATCAGCTCTGCTGTAACCAGCGCGTTGTGGACCGCCGCCGTCACCTCAGACGCGGGAGTGTACTGATACCCCCCGCCCTTGCCGTACTCCACCTTTGCGCTCTTGCGAAGGAACGCGAGGCTTTTCCATGCGCTCGCCAACTTCTGGTACACCCCCAAGCTCTCGTTTCCCACGCTTCTCTCCCTCGGTCTTCGTCCAGAGTTCGGGCCGACACCAGCGGCACCATTTCACGCGACCGCACCAGATGGCGCGTACCGCGTCGCACGTCTCGCAGTCGCTATTTGACACTTGACGCTCCAGTTTTCAAGAGCGTTCGGAGCGAATCCGAAACGGACAGAAAAGACGCTTTCTCCGAGACGGACGCGCGCCCGACGCTGGCGGCGATCAAATCCTGTTTCCCGCCGAGCACCTCCAGCATCCGCCGGTCAAGGTCGTGGTCTGCCACGATCCGCCGCACGATCACATGGTCGCGCTGGCCGATGCGGTGCGCGCGGTCCTCGGCCTGTTCGTTGAGCGCGGGTGTCCACGCGAGGTCTACAAACAGCACCTCCGTCGCGCGCGTGAGCGTGATGCCCACGCCTCCCGCGCCGATGGTGAGCGCGAGTCCGCGGAGGTCGCCGTGTTGGAACGCTTCGACCAGGGCTGTGCGCGCCTCGGGCTCCATCGCGCCCGTGATGCTCGCCCAGCCGTCGAGCCCCCCAAGCGCCATCACCGGCCCGACGTGCGCGGAGAAGGCCAGCATGGGCGCGTCGGCCTGCTTGCAGTACGCCAGCGCGTGAGCGGTCTTGATTCCCGCGAGTGCCCTTCGCGCTCTGGCGATCTTCTCAAACTCCGCGCTGCGTGCGAGGGCGTTCAGGTCCTCCAGTTTCGACGCATCCCACGCCGCGAGGGCTTCGTTGCACGTCGCCAGCGTTTCGCCCGACACGTCCACGTCGAGCGTTTGATACGTCTTCGGTGGGAGTTCTGAGAGCACCTCTCCCTTTGCGCGCCGCAACATCCCGCGCGCGATCTCAGCGCCGAGCGAGGGCTCGGGCGATCCGAACCGAATCCCGTACTCCGTCTCTTCCGCATTGAACGCCCTGAGAAACCCCATCCACCCGCCGAAGATCACCTCGGCCACGCCCGCCGCCTTCGCGACGTTCCAGAGGTCGAAGGGTTCGTCGGTAAGCGGTGTCGCCGTCACGCACCACGTTGCGCCGCGCGCCGCGCGCACCACCGCCGCGAGCGCACCCCACCGCCGCGAGCGTCCAGAGCGACCGTTCTTCAGCGCGTGTGCTTCGTCTGCGATCAGCGTGAGCACCGGCACGTCACCCACCGGCATCACGTCGGGGAGCGATTCGTAGCTTGCCACGATCACCTCTCCCGCCGAGGGCCATCGGTCAAACCCTCGACGCCCGCGCGCCACCGTGACCCGAAGGTCGGGGCGCATCCTGGCGCATTCCTTGACCCAAACACCAATCACCACTGCGGGACAGACGATCACCGCACGCGCGCTTTCAGGGAGTGCCGCGAGCACTTGGCAGCTTTTCCCAAGGCCCATTTCGTCTGCGAGGATCGCGCCGCGTCGGCCCGCAAGCCACACTGCGCCGTCGCGCTGGTAGCCGCGAAAACGCCACCCCGTTCGTTCCTCGATCTGGTCGAGCCGTCGAAGCGTGGTCTGTTCCTCCATGCCGATCTTCTCAGCAAGCTCCCACAAGGCGCTACGCGCCTCCGTAGAGGCGATCACGGCGAATCCCGCGGCCTTGAGCGCTGCGACCGTGCGGGCCGCGCACTCTGGCGCGCAGACGGTTTTACGCGCGTCCCTGTCGTACCTCGCGCCACCCGCCCGTGCCGCGTCGCGGTAGGCGTCGAATTCCTCGTCCAGATGTCCGAGGGGGTGGAGCGTGATCCGTCCGTCAGCGACACCCAGGCGCACGGCGCTCACGGCAATCTCCCTTTCTCGGGGTGCGGACAGACACGGCACTGATGCCCCGTGCGCCCGCAGTTGGAACACCTGTACGCGCGGACGCTGGTGCGCTTGGGGGGCTTCGCGCGGTTCAGACAGCGGCGGCAATGGTTCTTGCTCCCGCATTTCCCGCGGCTTCGCCCGCACCGGACACACTTCCCCGCCGCGCGGCGCTCCTCGTCCTGTTCCGCGCGCTTCTCTCGGCACGCGAGCCCGTAGACTGCGCCGGGTTTCGCGCGCTCATTCCCACACGGGCAGATTCCCGCCGCGCGCCACAGCGCGATCTTTTCGAGATACTTCACTCTGCGCTCCGGTCAATGAGCGTCTGCCACGCTCCCCACGCCAGCCGTCGCGCATCCACCGCCAGCGACAGCCACGGACGAAACAGCGCGGCGACGCTCAGGCGTTCGATGGTCGAGTCCAGCGCTGCCTCCCATGCCTCGCAGGCTTTGATCGCGTCGAACCGCGCCCCGCCGTTGAGCGTCACACGCTCCGCAGCGTCGATCATCTCGGCCTCGGTGTCCCCGCCTGTCGAGACGATCCAGAGCACGCGCGCCGCAGCTTGCGCTCGCACCCTCGCGCCGTTGGCGGTGTCGCCGCCACGGCCCGCGTAGTGCGTCAGCACCGCCCACACCAGGGCGATGCGCTCCGCGTCTACCTCGCGGGAGTCACTCGCCACCGCCGCCCCCGATTGCGTCGCTCTTGAGGGCGGCGATGCCCACTGCCTGCGCGGCCTCCTCGAACCACGCGCCTTCGGGGAGGCGCTTCTTGCCGCAGACCCACTCCAGCACGTCCGCGACCATCGCGGGCGAGTGCTCCACAAGGGCGAGCATCACGCGCTTGGACGGCGGTTTGATCTTGTCCGCGCCGCGGTCGCTCGCCGCGTCGGCGGCGGTGTCCTTCACGGGCGGCGGCTTGAGAGGCACCTTCGGACCGCTTCCGCTCGGCGTGGCGTTGCTCGGCGCAGTGTTGCCCGCGTTCTGCGAAGCCGCAGACGCGCCGCTCATGTGGGCGCGAATGCGCTCCAGCGCCAGCTCTTGCTGCTCGGGCGTGCCCTTCGCAATCTCCCATCCTGCGGACGGCTGGCACGATCCGTCACGGACGGCGGCGTGAAGGGCCGGAATGCCTTTCTTGTAGAGCCTGTGCCAGTTGTCGATAGACACCAGCGACACGCCGTTGAGCAAGAGCCGGATGCGCTCGCGCGTGCGCCCCATCTTCTGCAAGTGCTCCACGATGGCCCCGCGGGCGATGTGATCGTTGTCCTTGCGAAAGGCGTTCAGCACCACCTTGAGGTCGATGGCCTGCTCTTGCGTGAGCCCCGCCTCGGTGAGCCGCGGAAGGCGGATCTTTTCCCCGGCCTTGCGCGTCTCGTTGAGCTTGCGGACCCAGCGCGTGCGCTGAATCCCGTCGATCAATTCCACTCGCTTCGTCTCGGGGTTCCGCCAGCAGAGCACGGGTTGTTTCACCCCGTACTCCGCGACGGATGCGAGGTCATCGTCCGTGATCGGAAGCGTGATGCGTGGGTCGTAGAGCGGATGCTCGGGACCGTCGGGCGTGTCGAGTCCGATGATCGTCACGTCGCTGTCGAGCCCGACGAACACGTCACGCCGGGGACATCGCCCGCGGGCGTCTTCGCCCTTCTCCGCGGCGCTCACGACGCCACCGTCCCGATCAGAGCGCGCGTCGCGAACATCACGCGCATTTCGTGGATGCGCGCGGCGACAATGCGCGCCCACCGCAGGCACCCTCCACACCGACACTCGTGCGCGTGTTCACGCGCCTCGGAGTGCTTGTAAAAGCACTCGTCGCAGTGGCCCCCCGTGGGGCAGAACTCGCAGCCTTCGACCTCGACCGTCTCACCGTTGCACATCTTGTCTCCTATCCGTCACGTTCCTGTGACCCCACCAGGGCGCGAGCCGCGATTGCCGCGGGCCGCGCCCTGGAATCACACAGGACCGCGAATCAGACGCCCACGGTTTCGCGGATGATCTGGTAGGCGTTCGCCTTGAACTTCGCGGCGTCGCCCGCAAGGCGCGACTCGGTGCGGTTCTCGTCGTTCCTGGCGCGCTGCGCCATCGTCCAATCCGCGTACTCCGTGGTCGCGTTCCAGAGGCCCCACGCAGTCCCGTGAACGCCCTTCATGTCGCTCCCGCGCCCCGCGCCGTCGAAGAGCGCCGTGACCGTCTCGCGCGCTGTCTCGGCGTTCTTGAGCGCGCGGGTCATGGTGTTGTCGGTCGGGTCGGGCAGAAGGAGCTTCGTTACCGTCTCGACCTGAGCGCGGGAGACGGTTGCGCGGGTGAGCGCTGCGAAGTCCTTGAGGTTCGCATCGGCCTGCGCGCGGAGCTGGCGCAGAATCTCCTGCACGCGAGCGATGTTCACCTCCACACCCCCGGTGTGCCGCACGTTCCACAGCGCCATTCCTTGCTGCGTGGCGTGCGTGAGCGTGTTCCAGCACACGACCCTGACGGCGGTGTGCGTTCCGATGCACGATCCGGTTCCGTCGTGCGCGTTCCGCACCAGCACGTAGGGGCGTACCACGTCGCCCTCCACGATCTCGCGCTCCAGCCCGAGGTCGATCTGGCCCCACACCGTCGCGCCGCCGCGAAAGCTCCCCGCGCCGACCCATTCGGCCCCGAGGTCCACCAGGGGGTCCAGCGAGCGCAGCATCACGTCGTTCTGCACCGGCTGCCAGTTCTTCCCCACGACGCCGAACACCTCGCGGGTGTCGTCGCGGGTGACGGCGAGAAACCCGCTCATGTCGAGCGCGTAGCCGCTGCTGGCGTGCGTGCTGGTGATCGGCTGCGTGCTCACGGTCCAGCCGAGGCCCGCAGCCTTCGCCACGTCTGCGCCGCTGCGGAGGCGGCGCATCGCGGCTTCGTCCGTCGCGATGGTGTCGCGCCGCGAGAAGTTGAGGCTCGTCGCGGGGCGCGAGACGATCCGCGAGACGGGCGCGGCGGTAGGCGTCGAGCGCACCACGCCCTGCACCGCCGCGACGCGCACGGGCTCCGGGGCGGGCTGCACGAGACGCACGAGGCCCGTCTCCGTGGGCTGCACGAGGCGCAGGAACTCCGCGGCGCGGCCCGCGGGGATCTTGGCGATCATGTCGCCCTCGGCCTTGACGTAGACGACATCGCCGCGGGTGATGGCGTGGACGTAGGAGCCGCTGGCGACGGTGCCCTTGACGCCATCGCGCGTCGCGGCCCCGAAAGACTGAATCGTGAAGACGATGCCGTGGTCGGTCTGAGAAACGGAGGCGGTGTTGGTTGGAGCGTTCATGGTTGTATCCTTGACCCTTCTTTTTCAGACGTTGCAGAGGTTGATCCCGCACGCCGCATTGAGCGCGTCGGCGGTCTTCGTGATGGTGAACCGCGGCGCCCCGGCGCTGCGGTCTTCGGTGAGCGTGGACAGTTCCGAGGCCAGCGCCCGCAGCCGAGAGGCCACGTCCAAGAGCCCCGCGGCGCGAGCGACGGTCGCCGCCGCTTCGATGCTTTCAGCCTGTCTTGCGAGGGCCGCAGCGCAGTCTTCGAGCGCCCCGGCAACGCACGTTCCGGCGTCGATGGTGGCATCTGTTTGGATGGCGTCGCGCGTCGCATCGCTTCGCCGGTCGCACTCGGTCGGGTCGATGTCTTGCTCGGTGGTCATGGTTCCCTTCGTCGTCGTTTGCTGTCCGACGAGGAGAACTATGGCTCCGGTTTGCTGGAGCGTCAACAGAAGGAAGACGCTTTCCTGTCTTTTCTGTCGAAATGCCTATTTCTACGGTGTTTTACGCGGCGCTTTTCCGCGTCGCCTGCCCGCGGGGGGAGCCGGGGTAGCGGTTCGCAAGGTCGGGGTGCGCCTTGAGCATTTCGTACAGGCGCGACTCGGAGATTTCGAGGATTTTTGCCGCAAGCTCGCGGTTTCCGTCGGCTGTCTCCAGCGCAATCTCCAGCGCGGCCCTCTCTGCGGCTCCGCGCGCCCGCGCAAGCGTGCAGGGGCCACCGTCAATCTGAACTTGAATCCGCCGCGCTGGAGCCGTCTTCGTCTTGCCCATCCTCGCAACCTAACACGTCCTGCGCGGGCAGGGAGAGGCCCAGGCGCTCCCGTAAACTACGGGCGATGGCGCGTTCTGCATCTACCAGCGTGCGCAGCCCGACGAACGCCCGTCCCTCCGCGTCACGCCAGCCGTCGAGCGCCTTGGCGGCGATGGCGTCTCGCACCGCCGTCCGCACCTCCGCAGGCTGGACGCCGCACGCCGCCACGCAGGCTTCACGCACCGCCGCCCACGGCACGCTGGAGTGCCCCGACGTGCGCCGCGCGCGGTCGATGGTCGCCCACGCGACGAAGCGCACACGCTTCAGGTCGCCCTTCTCGACCTTCCACCGCTCCCGCGCGAAGGTGTCGTACTGCTCGGGTGTGATGGGGGTGGTTTCCTCGGCATAGAGGTAAAACGGAAGGTAGGGATCTTTCGCAGCCAGGGCGTCGGCGTCGAGCGCGCACGACGCCAGAAACCGCTCAAGGGCCGCGATGGGGAGGTCCACGGATCAGCTCTTGGCGAGCGTGATCCGCCTTGCGCCCTTGCCGTTCTTGCCGTCGGGGCCTTCGGCGTCCGCGTTCGCCCTGGCGGTGGCCTGCTGGAGCGTCTGGAGCGACGCGGCGGCGGCGTTGTTGAGGAGGAGGTAGTGCCGCGCGATGGCGCGGTGCTCTTGCTCGCTCGCAACCGCCTCCGGGGGCGGCGGCGCGGCCTCGGCGCACGACTTGAGGAGTGCACCGGCCATGCTCAGGCAGTAGCTCGGCCCGTTGGTCCGCATCATGGTGTAGGCCATGAGCGAAATCGGATCGAGCGCGGACAGGGCGCGCTCAATCTCTTCGTCTGACGGGCGTGGTTGTCGTTCTGACACGGGTTGTTTCCTTCTCAGGTCGGGTTGTCCGAGCTGGAGACTCTCCCCTGAATCGAACAGGGTTCTGCGGTTTACGATCCCGCCGCGTTGCCACTTCGCTTGAGAGTCACGCGCGCCTTATCGCGGAGGCGCCAACCGTCATAGGTTGCTCTTGCACAGCAACTTGACTCGCTCGGGAAAGCGAGCGTGGGCTTATACGGAGCCCGTAACCGCCCTCGATTCGGAGCATTCGAGGAATGATGCCGTTGCGCGGCACTGCGGATTCCGAGAACGCTATGCCGTGTCCATTATCCCGTTAGCCTTCGCCCACACGGGAACGGTGAGCACCCATCTGCGGGAATGTCAGACCGCAGTGAAGATCAGAAGGGAACGTCGTCGTCGGCGGGCAGGTCGTTCGCCGGGGGCTGCGCGGCGGCGGGCTTCTGCTGGCGGCGCTCCTGCGGCTTCGGGTGGAACTCCAGCGCCTTGCCCTTCTCCTTCACCAGCTTCGCCACGTCGTCCGCGGAGTCAGTGAAGTCCCACCGCGGGTTGCTCCACGGCTTGCCGTCGTCGCGGAGCTTGGGGTTGCCGTCGCCGTCAAGCGACGGCTCAAGGCGGTAGTAGATGTACTTGTGGGCGGTCGCGCCCCGCCCTTTCTTCGCCGCGAGGGCCTTGCGCTCGGCGTAGGCGCCCGCCGCACCCTTGCGCCCGCTGTTGCCCTCGTAGAGCTTGAAGATGGTCGTCTTCTCGACCTTCTTGTCGCCCTCGCCCTCGGTGTGCTTGACCTCCACACGGAGGTACTTCGAGCCGCTGTCGCTCGTCTCGACGCCGAGACACTCCCCGATCAGGAAGTCGCCGTTCGTCTCCGAGATGAAGGGCTTGTCCGCGTCGCTGCTGGTAGACCATGCCATTGCGAAATCTCCTGTTGATCCTTGAGCCTTGAAAACCACATCGAGGAAACGATCCATCACCAGAGTCAGGATCACCACGCCTTGAGCCTCGACATTCTCCAGGCGGGTTTCCGACGCTAGACCTTTGAGCTTCATCGCCCGGTCTTTTCGGGCTGCACGGAGGGCGTCACACCCCATGCAGCTTGCGGTACGTCCGCAACGGCGCTCGGTCGCACAGGCTTCCGGCGTCGAGCACTGAAACACGACGCCAGAGGTTTCAGCGGAAGACCGCGACGATGGTGGTTTCCGCCGAGGTCATGTCCTCGTACTTCGTCGCGGTGCATCCCTTGAGCTCCGCAAACTGCTCCAGCGCGGCTTTCACGGCGCCGTCGTCGTCGAGTTCGGTTCCTTTCACGGTTCCGTTGCTCTGGCTGATGTTCTTGCCGACACGGCGTGCACGGCAAAAGGTGTAACTGCCCGTCTTCGGTTCTCCCACTCGAATCAGAAACATCATTCACTCCGTTGTGTGGTTCTCAGCGTCCGTCGCTGGAACCGTTGCCGACGAAAGAGATTCTAGTAGTGGTTCGTTCTTGTGCAAGTAATGAAAAGCACACGCGCCACGTTTAGCAGAAAGACACTTTTCGCAGATTGTGATTCCGTTCGTCCGCGATTCCATCACGTCGTTTGGCAAGCCATGCCGGATCACTGCTCGGTGTGGGTCGATCACCAGGGCGAGCTTTGCCGGTCCCGGCGCCCGTCGCATTCGTCGAATGCGCCCCAAGAGCTGAAACCATTTCACGCGCGAAGTAGGGGCGTAATCCAGCACTGCCACAGAGATTTTTGCAAGGTCAATCGCCTCGACGAAGCACCCTACCCCCACGACGAAATCAATGCGCCCGACGTTCAAATCAGAAAAGACACTTTTCCTTTTCAGGGGGGCCATGTCGGAGAGCACGACTTCGACGCTCCATCCGTCGGCGGTGAGCTCTGCGGCTGCGGCTCGCGCTCTGGCCTGCGTCGCGCAGAAGACGAAGCCCCGGCGCCTCCCGGCGTGTGTGCTCACGATCCGAGGCAAGGTGTCTGGCGGCGGACAGATGACCCTCGCGGGCGCGATCAGCCCCGCGGCGGTGAGGGCCTCTGGGTCGTCGGCCAGTACGGAGCGCCCCAGCACCTCCCGCGGCATGGGCTGCGATCCTCGCCAGGGTGTTGCCGTGAGGTTGACGTGCGACGCGCCTGGGAAGCGCGCCCGCACCTCGCGTGCAATCGGGCCGGTGAGCTTGTGGGCCTCATCCCACAACACCACATCCGGCGCGAGCGAATCGAGCGGGTCAAGATCGAACGCGGGCCAGTAGAGCGCAGGACGCTTGCGTGCCGCGTGGAGTGTCCAGAGCGACGCAATCACACACGTCGCGCTTGGCGAGCACTGCTCAAACCCGCTGGCGATCAAACGAAGATCGCTGAAACCCACGCGATACAGGCTCTCGAAAGCCGCGATGGCGGTAGACGGTCCCGGCGTGAGCCACAAAACGCGCGCCCCGCGTTCCAGATAGCCGCGCGCAATCTCAGGCCCGAGCACCGAGCTTTTGCCGCTTCCGGTGGGCGCAACCAACGTCACGCTCCCCGGCAATGCCTCGCGCACCCGCTCAATCGCGCCGACCTGTGCCTTTGTGGGTTTGAGTCTCATCAGAACAATCTCGGTTGCTTGGTTGGGTCAAGACACGCGGGCGAGAGCCACAGCCGCTCCCGGTGGCGGTTGTCGTTGTCTCCGTCGGTGCGCTGCGACCCGTAGCTCCCGCGCGCTTTCCACGGCACACAGCGCCACGACGGGGGCATCTCGTGCTCACCCTCAAGCCCGCAGAGCACCACGCGCATGTCGGGCCGCTTGCCCGCCTCGATCGCCCACGCGCGAACGTCGGCAGAGAGCGTCGAGCCCGTGCCGCCCGCGGCGTATTGCTGCGCGCCTTCGGCGTAGGGCGGGTCGAGCAACACGCCCGTCAGCCCGTGTCGCCACGTCACGGAGTCACCGCAGACGCGCGACCAATCCCCGCACGCAACACGCACGCGGCGAAGACGATCGGAGAGCGCGGCGAGATAGGCGCGAAGCGCCTCGCCCCTGCCCGCGTCCCCGAGGTGCGGGAGTTTGCGGTGCAGGCCCATGCCCGCGTTCCCGAGGTGCGGGAGCTGTTCGGGCAGAGTTTGCGGTGCAGGCCCATGCCCGCGTCCCCGCGTCTCGTCACACCACCCGGTGCCGATCCACGAGCACAGCCCCCACACCCACCAGCCCGCGATCTTCGCGTCAAAATGGTCGGGGTTGCTCTGCATCGCCGCGGACAGCGCCGGGAGCGCATCGACCAGCCATCGGTGACGCGCGTGGAGATCGCATTCGTTCACGGGCCAATCCGCCCACCGCGTGACGGCTTCGGGGTCCGTCGCGAGAGCACGCCAGAAGTTCGCGAGGAACCGCGAGGCGTCGTTGACCGTCTCGGTGCCGGGTCCGTCGGGCGTCGCCCAACACTCCCGCGGACGCGCGAGGAGCACTGCGCCGCTACCAAAGAACGGTTCAACGTAATTTTTGACAGCCCCCAACGCATCCCAAATCATGAGTGCGGCTGTAGCCTTACCACCAAACCACGGGAACGGCGCTTTCACTCGACGCTCACAGTCCGTACACCTTCAAGCGCGAACACC
>CAZLPD010000026.1:0-15538 GCA_964561355.1 uncultured Gammaproteobacteria bacterium | reverse complement strand
GCCTACATGCCAAAGACGCCTTACAACGCCTCCAAAGCCGCCGCCAACCACGTAGTCATGGCCTACTACCACACCTTCAAACTCCCAGTAACCATCAGTCATTGCGCCAATAACTACGGCCCCTACCAATTTCCAGAAAAGGTCATCCCCCTCTTCACCGCCAATGCCTTACGCGACCTACCACTCCCTCTCTTCAAAAGCAGCCAAAACCGTCGCGAATGGGTCCACGTCCTCGATCATGCGCGCGCGATCGACGTGATTTTGCACCAAGGCAAGGTAGGTGAAGCATATAACGTGGGTACACTCGTAGAAAAATCCGTCGAAGAAATCGCCGACGCCGTTCTCACAACCCTCGAAAAACCAGCCTCACTCAAAACCTACGTCCCGGATCGCCTCCAACACGACAAACGCTACGTCCTCGATCCACACAAGATCGAAACCGAGCTCGGGTGGAAACCGCAGATCGAATTTGCCCAAGGCGTTCGCGAAACAATCCTCTGGTACAAAGATCATCCAGAATGGTGGATGCCTTTACTTAAGAAATAACCTCTATGAACATCCTCATCCTCGGCAACGGCTACCTCGGCAATCGTATGAAGCGCGCCTGGCCAGACGCCACTCTCTCTGACGTACGTATTGATGATCGCGCTGCCGTAGCTCGCGTCCTCGATGAAGTAAAACCAGACGCCGTCATCAACACCGCCGGCAAAACAGGCAAGCCAAACGTCGACTGGTGCGAAACCCATCAAGAAGAAACTTATCGCTCCAACGTCGTAGGCGCCCTTGTCCTTGCGGAAGAATGCCGCACACGCAACATCTACATGCTCCACCTCGGATCAGGTTGTATTTTTTACGGGCCATCTCCTGATCCAAAGGGCTGGGTCGAGGAAGACTTCGCGAACCCAATCGCCTTCTATTCGCGCACAAAATACGCCGCCGACCTCGTCCTCTCCAAACTTCCAGGCGTTGGCGTAGCTCGTTTGCGCATGCCTATCGACTGGATTCCAAACTCACGCAACCTCATCGATAAGCTCGCCGTCTATCCAAAAGTCATCGATGTAGAAAACAGCGTAACGGTCGTCGAAGATCTCCTCCTCGCCTGCCGACAACTCGCCGAGAAAAAAGGTGAGGGTGTCTTTCACGTCGCTAACCAAGGGACTATGCGCCACAAAGACCTCATCGCGCTCTACGAAAAGTACGTCGATCCTACCCACAAAAACGAATGGATTAGCGACGACGATCTCGTAAAGCTTGGTCTTGCGACAAAACAACGCTCCAACTGCATTTTGCAATCGCCTCGTCTCGCCGCTCTTGGTATTCACATGCGCCCCATCCAAGAAGCGCTCGAAGATACAATGAAGCGTTACGCCGAAGAGAAAAAACGGGCGTAACCCATCTATGCCGCACATTCTCATCGTAGGGGCTGGCTTTGTAGGTCTTTCAACCGCGCGCCGCTTGCAAAAACGCCTCCCAAAAGACACAAAAATAACTGTGCTCGATAGCAAGGATCATTTCGTATTCACCCCTCGCTTAATCGACGCGCTGCAAAACCCAGAATACCCTCGCACATCTTTACGCGCAGATCTTCGCGCGATCGCCAAGCGCGACGGGTTCACCTTCATACAGGGAAGGGTCACCGCCATCGATCGCGAACAGCGAACCGTCACCTACACAGTACCCACTTCGAGCAATCGAATCGAAGCCGTCAGCTACGATGTCCTTGCTCTCTGCCACGGAGCACAACCCTGTTTCTATGGAATTCCGGGCGCACAAGAACACACACTCCCTCTCAAATCGGAAGAAGACGTTCACCACATCCACGACCGTGTAAAGCAAACATTAGAACGTGCCGCGCACGCCAAAAATGACGAGGAGCGCAAACAACTCCTCGCCTTTGTGATAGTCGGTGCTGGTCCAAGTGGCGTAGAAGCTGTATGCGCTCTCAAAACGATGGTCGAAAAACAGTGTGCGCAAAACAATGCCGCCCTCAAGCAGCATCTCTCATGGACACTCATGCAGGCAAGCCCAGAGATCCTACCAGGATTTCCAACAAACCTTGTCCGTCAGGCTAGACAAACCCTAGCTAAACAAGGCATCACCGTACGCACGGGCGAGGCAGCCACGGCCATGAACGAAGGGCAGATAGCTACAGCTACAGGCTCGATCGATGCCGGTTGTGTGCTCTGGACTGCCGGCATAGAGCCAAGCCACATCACCTTAATGCCAGATGTCCATACAGATCGGGCAGGCTACCTCCCCGTAGATGGAAACCTTTCTATTGCTCCAAACATCTTCGGAGCCGGTGATGTCATTCTTTATCGCGAAGGCAATGTAGTCGTTCCAAGAAACGCACAGACCGCCATCCGCATGGCAAAAACGCTCGCTGAAAATATCTTGCGCACTATCACGCACCAACAGCTCGTACCGTTTCATTACGCCTCAAAAGGCAACATTCTCACTGTGGGGAACACCGGGTTCCTCGATCTTAAATTCCTCTTGATCCAAAGTCGCCTAACCCCCTTCATCCGAAATGCACTCTATCGAATGCGTTTCTGGCAAGTAACGGGAACGTAGCAAAAAAGCCCCGTCATCCTGAGCGAAGTGAGGGGTCTCTTAAGGGCGTCTAGCACGTAACGCCTGCACAATCACCGTCACGTCAATAAGCTCCTGCAACCAAGCGCCTGTGAACGGTGGAATGATTCCCAGCAGAGCCAGTACCATCAAAAAGCCACTCAACCCCATCCCAACAAAAATACCCGTTTTTGCCACAACGACGGTGCGTTTTGCAATTCGCACAGCCTCTTCCACACGCGCGACATCATCCGCCACAATCACAATATCCGAGGCTTCCGAAGAAACTCCTTCGCGCAATCCCCCCATCATTGCAATCCCAACATCCGCAGACGCAAGCGCGGGTGCATCGTTCACCCCATCTCCCATCATCGCAACAGGCGCGAGGGTTTTTTGGAGCTCACGAATAACGGTAAGCTTATCTTCCGGCAAACATTCCGCGCGCACATCACGAATCCCGATCGATTTGGCAACAACCTGAGCCGGGCCCTCACGATCCCCCGTAAGAAGCGTCAGATGTTCCACTCCATGAGTTTTGAGACGCTGGCAAAGAGCACGTAAACCTGGGCGCATCACATCGGCAAACGTAATGATTCCCGCCAATTGTTTCCCACGTCCAAGATACACAGAGCGCTCACCTCGTCGTTGATCACGCTCGTGGAGAGCTCGCACTTGAGCAGAAATACGCACACCCTGGCCCTCGAGAAACGTGAGACGACCAAAGGCGTACGCGACCCCATCCACATTCCCAAGAACCCCCTGGCCGATATGCTCCACAAACTGGGTAGGAAACGTAAATGAGATACGTTTTTCTCGAGCGTATTCCGTGATCGCGTGCGCAAGAACGTGAGCAGATCCTTGATCGAGAGACGCGGCCAGTCGGATAACCTCACGCGCCTCTAAATATTCGCTCGCTACACGACGAATACGTGGCATACCAAACGTGAGCGTTCCCGTTTTATCAAACACCATGGCACGCACACGAGCCAGCACCTCAAGCGCACCCCCATGCTTCACGATGATGCCCCGTGAGAAAGCTCGACTCATTCCCGAAAGGAACGCTACAGGCGTCGCAAGAATAAGCGGACAAGGAGTGGCCACAACAAGCACCGCGAGAACTCGAACCGGATCATGGGAGACAACCCAAGCCAATCCAGCCATGAGAAGCGTCGCAAGGGTAAACCATCCGCTCCACCGATCCGCAAGACGCACAAGTGGCGCCTTGTTCTTTTCCGCATCGGCGACAAGGGAACGAATACGGTTATACTGACTTTCACGCGCAAGCGTAAGGACGCGGACTTCAAGCAACCCACCCTGATTAAAACTCCCCGCCAGCACACGATCATGCACACCTACATCCGCAGGAAGAGATTCTCCTGTAAGCCGTGAAGCATCAACGGACGAAGACCCGGCTACAACAATCCCATCCGCGGGGATCATCTCCCCCGGCTTCACAACAAGCGTTTGACCAAGAACAAGTTTTTCGACCGGCACGTCACGCAGCTCACTCCCTACCTTTACATGCGCGATCGTAGGAGCTCGTTCAAGCAATGTCGCTAGCTCCGCATGCGCGCGCTTGAATGCATACACCTCCAGCCACTCCCCGCCCGTCAACATCACAAACACCACAAGCCCTGCCCACCACTCGTGCATCAGAAGCGCGCCACCCATCGCGAGAAGCGCGATAATATCCACGCCCCACTGTCCACGCGCAAGTGCCTTCAACGTAGAAAACCCATACACCATGACAGCAACCAACAAAACACCCATCGCACACACATCTCCAAGCACACCAAAAAAAATGCGCATACCAAGAACCGCAAAGACCGAGAGCGCAACCAACCAAAAACGCATGAGATGATTATAGCACTTCTTATAAACGCTCGGCACCCGATACACTAACCGCGCAACAAACGTGAGCGCAGTTCAAATATTCGCTGACGTTTTTCATCATCCAAAACGACCCCTCGCTGCTCTCTATCCAGTAAGTGAGACAATTCCCGCACCACAGTCTCTCTCAAGTCTTGAGCTCTCCGAATCTTTCGTTCCCGGTCCTCAAACCAGTCAAGATGATTAACCACCAGCAAACGAATATCGCGCGGATGAGATGTGAGGTGCCTCAACTGTTCTGTCTCACCCACTTCCCCCAAAACTTCAAATTGATTTTCGGCGATGCCAAGCGCAAGCGCCTCGGTTTCCGGGAGAGCCTCAGGAATAACGATCCCGCTTTCCTGGTCCGTGTGCGCTCTACGCAGGTCAGGAATCTCGGACTCCACATCACACTTCTGGTCAGCACGTACTCGCAATGCACCAAAGAGAACGGAATGGTCTCGCCCAGCAAATTCTGGATGATTATGGATAAAATACTGTAGTGCGTTCCCAAAAGCCTGCATCGCAACGGTATCTGCCACCATTAAATTCACGCCCTTCCACCCCTCTGTCTGCGCCTCCAAATAAGACAAGCGAAGAACGCGCTCAATAGCGGTATCAATAGCCAAGGCAGCCTCTTCTTGTGTTTTTGGCAACTCCGCATCAAGAATAATTCCTCTACAAGCTTCCTCCGCACGTTCCGTAACGTAAGCAGAAAATTGAGGTCCAATCTTTTCCAGAATATTTGTACGCATCTGCTCGATACGAGCGCTTCTATAAACAATACGATCTCTTTCCGATCCAGAGACACGATCCGCGACTTGACCGGGATCAATCGATTTTACGTACATCTGCCAAGTATGCATCCGTCTACTCCGAGTACGTGCCTCGGCGCCTGCACGACCAGGCTCTGTCATGGCCTGCTTTTCCGCATCCTCATCAGCTGATATCCAAGGAGCACTATCGAGAGCAACGTCCGTAGGCACCTTTCTTCTAGGGCTCACTTCCTGAGTCGACTCCTCCGGTCGTTCCGTAACTTTATGAGCTACTCCGGCCCCAGCCAGCATCAATACAGCAGCGCCAAGAGCATTCTTCAACCCTCGCTTCGGGCGTCTAGTCGAATCCGCAGCACCTGCAGATAAATGGGGCTGGGTTGCCTTATCATGAGCACGCTTTACATCGACCTCACTCATCTGATCAGTCTTGGGAAGAAAAGGGTTGCGCGATTCGCTCATAATCACGTCGAGTATAAAACGTACGCAAGGGACTGGCTAGCACAACAAAGAAAAAAGAGCGCCCATACTTTATAGGCGCTCCTTTTGCATCACTTTCTTATCTCTGCCCGCGTGGCGATCGTCCTCCGCTACGTGGACCATGGCTTCCGTGCGCGTAGCGGCTACCGCTCGCAGCTGGAGGGCGACGAGAGGCGTAAGAAGATGTTGGCGTACCTGGAGGAGCGAACTGAAGAGCTCCCTTGCTACGAAACGATCGGTGCGCAGGACGACTTCCTCGCGCTGGCTGCTCGCGTTCCGGCGCTTCAAATGCAGGACGTGGAGGAGCGGGAGGAAGCGTTTGTGGCATGGTTCCCTGAGGGATAGCCGCGCGAATCAAGCGCTCGATAATACGTACATCAGCGCGCTGATCTGGAGTAGCAAATGAAATAGCACGTCCTTCAAGACCTGCGCGACCCGTACGACCAATGCGGTGAACGTAATCCTGTGCGTCATCTGGAAGATCAAAGTTGATAACAAGCTCAATCCCCTTCACATCAATACCACGCGCAGCAATATCCGTAGCCACCAAGACGCGATATTTTCCGGAACGGAATCCTTCAAGCGCTTCACGGCGTTGACCAAGAGAACGATCCGAGTGGATTTCCGCCGCCGCATGTCCCATCGCACGCACATCGCGCGTAATCTTTTTTGCTCCGTGACGCGTACGCGAGAAGACGATAATCGATCCATGAACTTCCGTAAGAAGATGGCTCAAAAGACGAATCTTATCCTCCTTACGAACCATGAACATCTCTTGCTGCACGCGTTCCGCCGTTGTTCCTTGCGGAGCGATTTCAATACGCAAAGGCTGACGCATGTGCGTAGCGGCCATCTTCGTAATTTCAGCCGGCATGGTGGCAGAAAAAAGCATGGTCTGACGTTCCTTTGGTACACGACCAAGAATAAGGTTCAACTGAGGAGCAAATCCCATGTCGAGCATTCGATCAGCCTCGTCCAAGACAAGCACGGCCACGCGGCTAAGATCGACACTGCGACGTTCCAAGTGATCAACCAGACGACCAGGTGTAGCGATAATCACGTGAGGCTTAGCACGAAGTCCCGCCATCTGTGGACCCATAGGAGCACCACCAATCAACACAACGGTTCGCAAACCGATCACGCGACCAATGCGACGAAGGTTTTCCTCAACTTGAATCGCAAGTTCACGCGTTGGCAAAAGCACGAGACCTTGCCCCTTGTTCGCCGCGAGAAGCTGGATCATCGGCAAGCCAAAGGCAAGCGTTTTTCCCGTTCCTGTCTGTGCAATACCAACAACGTCATTCCCTTGCAACGCAAGAGGGATAGCGCGTTCCTGAATAGGTGTTGGGGTGTGAATCTTCTCACGGCTAAGAGCTTCAAGCAGACCTGGTGCAAGACCAAGACCAAAAAAAATCGGACTCGTAGGAGTGGCGGGTGGGGTGGGTGGGTGGGTTGTCATACGGAGACCGGCTCTCGAATACAAAAATGTCGAGGCCGGGTAAATACCGCTAGAAGCGGAGGACACTTGTTGTTTGACGTCGTTTTGCAAGAAAACCGCGGCAAGAAACAAATGTCCTATGATGTGTTATTACGATAAAAGTGCCCCTGATGAGCACCTTTCTTGGAACTCTGGCCTAGACGATGAAGCTCCTGCAGGGGGAGATCTCTTCTAGAACTCGCGTAGTACACCACAAAACAGAGCTTCTGTCTAGCCCTCAGACGACCAAATCCATATCCCTGGATAATTCCGCGGACCGGATCATACCGTCTAGCTTTTGGATTCTGCCCAATAAAAGATGGCTTTTTATGCAAGAGGGGCAAGCTCAAGATAGAAGAGCCCTCCAAGATAAACACAAAGACCGGGTATACCCGGTCTTTGTGGCTAAACGAACCGATCTTTATCGCTGGACGTAGCCAAGGGCTCTGACAGCAGCCCACTGGAACGGATCCGAAGGAGCTCGACGGAAGGTACGACGGAACTCGAGGATACCAGTACGTTCAAGGGTGAGATTTCTTGGGAACCGAATGCGATACATGAGGGTGTTCCAAGCGAGGTTCTCTTCAGCGTTCCGGAAGTTTGGATCATGTCCGTAGATAGAGCGAAACGTGGCTCTCACACGTGGGAGTTGAGCTCGTTCACGTTCCAGGTTGCGCTGGAGAGGAATCTGACCATTCGATACACGTTCCAAGTCTTCAAGACTAACCGCATCACGATGCATGGTATCGAGTAAGTCACGAACCACCGCACGACGCTCGCCCTCACCCAATCGACGAGTCACATCATTTGTTCCATTTTCAACAAAGGAGGAGAGACGTTCCTGAGTAGCTTCACTGAGAGTCACGCCGAAGGCTCGTGCGTCTGCTAAGAGAACCGTGCGAACGCGTGTGGAAGCTGGAGGAAGATCATGGCCTGACACGGGCGCGTTATCTACGACGGGAGAGGCGATAGGAGGGGTTACAGGAGGAACAGTAGGAACGGAAGTTGGCGAGCTGGAGACAACGGCGACGGAGCCAGAGGACCCACCTCCGCTACCGGCGCTAGTAGCGCCACCCCCGCCCCCACCGCTTGATGATGGGGTCGCGACGGCAGCGTGACCAAATAACGAGAATGTAGAAAATCCCGTCGTCGTACACGTAACAACGCGAGCCGCTGTGTCAACGTTACAGCCAGAAAGAAGAACCCACGCACCACCCGTGTAGTGATAGATCACGAGCGAACTCTCATCGAAACCAACAACATCGCTCGCGGTATAACGAATCCTGACCGTGATCGGCGTGCTAAACGTGGAAATGCGAGACGAGGCATCTGACAACGCATCAAGTTGATACACATAGCCTCCCACGACCTGAAGACTGCTAGGCGAGCCGAGCGCAGAAAGAGCAACTGCCCCATCTAACTGATTCGCTTGAAACGTAGTCGTTCCTGTAGAAAATCCAGCCGGAACATCCATCGTAAGACCTGTCCCAGATGAAAGAAGCGTCACGCTACCACCCACCAATGGGTCAATATCTGTGCCCGCTCGATCAACAACGGTTGCACCTCCTGGACACCCCGTGGTAGAAAAAACGGCATCCGTACTCGTGACTGAATTATTAACTGTATCACGCGAGATAACTTCGTAGTGAAAGGTGGAGCAAGACGCTAGCCCCGTAAGCACAACCGAATGAGACGTGACGCGCGGAGAGATATCCGTTTCGGATGTCGACAAAGCGTACGCCGTGTTCTGACCATAAACCACCCTCGAAGAGGCGGCCTCACCTGTCGTCCACGTAATCGTCGCACCCGCGGCCGTCGCAGAAGAAGAGAGAGCAGAAATCGTTGGCGATGTTCCATCAAACACGATGGAAAGAACCGCAGCCCCTGTATTGTCGATTCCTCCAGCATTTTGAGCCGCGCCCACCGGAATATCGATCGTAACAGCGCCATCCGTCGTTGGAGTCACGGTAAACGTATAAACACTGTCTGGAGTGGACGTAGTAAACGCGGAAGCCGTTCCATTCGTCACAACAAGGTCAGACAACGTAAAGTTTCTCACACTCTGCGTAAACGTCGCCGTGACAGAAAAAGAGGCAAGGTTCGTTGGATTTGTGGCAGAGGAAGCGAGGACAACATCTGGAGGCGTCGGAGAGGCGAATGTCGCTATAACAAAAGTAGAGGAACTATCATCTACATCAAAATCATCAAGGTACGTTGTCTGAGCAAACCCGCTGGCACTTATATCAAACGTGCCATTTTGATTCGTAACCGTTCCACTAACAACGGGGAAGGCGGAAGCATTTCGAAAGATCCCAGAGGACGGCGTTGTCTCCGTGAGGGTTAAAAGCTCTGCCTCTGAGCCCGCTTCAAGCGTACTCGTGACAGAAAGTTGAAACGTTTCCTGCACCGTTCCGTCTAAGTTGCGGCTCGGATCTTTTATCGTGAGATACATCGAATCACCATCGGCTATCGACGAGACCTGTGCGCCACCAACGTCCGTAAACTGAACGTAGTCGACAGGATGATGAAGCACTGCCCCCGTACTACTCGTAATCATCCCCGTGTTCGCGATATCTCCCATCGCGTTGAGACGATATGCGGAGAGATCCAACGTCGCGGTCGACGCAACCGTCGTCGTCGCCATAACCGTTGTGCTAGCTGCGAGCGAATACGTCCCAGACCCCATCAACGAAAGACGATCGAATACGAGCGAAGGAACGGAGACAGAACCAGACCCTCGTAGGAGAAGGTGCGTTTGTTCCGGCGTAAAGATATCTGTGTTCGTAAACGCTCCCCCTATGTCCAAAAGCGTTCCATTTGTTTGCAACGTACCAGCATTCGTCACTGCGCCCGTAGACGTAACCGTGGGACCAATCGTTGAACCGCTAAACACGGCCGTGGCTCCACTCAACACCTGAAGCGAGCCGAGCGTGAGTCCTAAAGACCCCTGTGTTGCCCCCGTGTTTTGCACCGTCCACGTTCCAGAGAGGACTTGAGTCGTTCCCATCGTCACCTGTGCGTCACTCGCAGAAAGGCCAATGTCGTTATAGATCTTCACCACGTGATACGCGTACGCAGGCGGCAGAACGGTCGGCCCCTGAAAACTCACCGTAGCTGGCGCAGAAAAAGTTCCCATCGCTCCAGGAATGAATGTGTCCCCCACCCCCGCAAGGAGCAAATGGCCACCCGTAGCCTCGCCTTGAACAGCTCCGTTGTTCGTAAGTGTGCCATTGACGATCGCGTTTCCTGCCACACCAACAATGAAAGTACCATTGTTCGTCACGTCAGCAAGCGTTGCGCTTCCTGTGATGCTAAGCGTACCGCTATTCGTCACGTTGGTAGTACCAAGCGTCAGCACACCCGATTCCGTAGACGTCACCACCCCGCCGCTCGCAATCGTAAGCCCTGTAGTACCAAAACGCTCCGTAAGCGTACCCGTGTCGATGTCGTAGGTACCAGAAGTCACGGTCATGTCGCCATAAAAGGAAGCGTACGCAGATCCCTGTGAAACAGATCCGCCAGTTTTATCAACAACAACCGCCGGAAATCTAAGCGGAAGATAGCTAAGCGTCCACGGAGCGGTGATCGTTTGGTCACCAGAACCAGTGAACCGAAGCGTTCCCGTATTCGTGTAAAAATTCCCGTTGCTGTCTACCGATGAAACAATGCTTCCGGACCCAGATAACGTAAGTGTATTAGATTGCAAATCTATAAAAGTCTCCAACGTAAGCACACCGGTAATAGTTGTGTCCGCTTGAATATACCCCACGGCCGTGGAAAGACCGCTCGAAACGGTAAGGTTCTCAATGAGCGTCGCCGCGGTAGGAAGTTGATATCCATCCCCGTCCAAAATAAGTGTCGCCCCAGACAGGTCCAGAGATCCCCCACCGGAAAAAGCACGCATCAAGCGCAACGTACCGCCCACAGAAAAATCCACAGATCCGCTATTCGTGAACAAGGCATCAACACGCAACGTACCAGCCAACGTAGACACGATAGATCCCGTGTTCACAAACGTAGCAGCCGCCCCTCCAGAAAAATTCATCGTCCCGGTAGAAAGCGATATCGTCCCAGCATTCGTACTCGTTCCAGACACATCAAGGGCACCGCTCAGCTGAAGCGTGGCTCCATTGTCGACAGTAAGAGATCCAACCGGCATGTGCGCATCCATAGGACCTCCTGTTCCAGCCACAACAACCGTTTGAGGGCTAGGGATATGAGCAAAGTCGATAGCCACGGGCAACCGAGGAGATCCATCACAATCCCAGTTCGTGGTCGTCCCCCAATCCGTCGTCCCTCCCCCACCGGTAAACGTACACACTCCCGGCAAACTCAATACGAATCCATTCAAGTCAAAAATACCCTGCGTGAGAAAGAGGGCATGCGCTGCAGTAGCGTCACTCAAAAGCATCACACCGACATCACCCACGTCCTTAGTCACTTCTATCGTATAAAAATCCGCCCCGCTGGCTGGAACCGTGATCGTGGAGGTGTTACTTCCTGTAAACCGCACCGTGCTCCCGTATCCAACAAAACTTCCGCCCGATTGCACCTCCCAATTTTCAGGCACAACAAACGTGGACGAATTCGATGTGATCGTAGCCCCACTCAATACCGTAATATTTGCCTGTGAACGAACGTAGCTGTTATCCACAAATGTGATCGTTCCACCCAATTCAACCGAAGGATACAGAAGATCAGGGACACCTGTGATGGGAGAGGAAAACGCTATCGTGGCCGTACCATCCGAAGAATAGGTACCCGTATTCAAGAATCCACCAGAACCAATACTCAAACGAAAACCGGTATGATTTACCGTGCCAGAGTTTACAAGACCAATGGTCGTTAATATCGTTCCCACCCCCGATCCCTGGATCGTTCCTAGATTGTTAATAGACGAAAGTGTCGAACTCATCGTCCCTCCATTTAGTTGGATCAATCCCGTAGCTTGGTTTGTAGGACCACTTCCCCCAAGCGTCATCACCCCACCCGTTATCGTCAACGTTCCTGCATTAGTAGTTTGATTTCCAATCGCAAGTGTCCCTCCGCTCACCGTTAAGCTCCCCGTGTTCGCAATCTGAAGCGTAGCCGCAACATCGGCCATCCCACTCGATTCAGCTGATTTAAGAGCCGGAATAACCGCCGTATCGATAGAGAGAGGAATATGACCACAATCCCAATTACCAGCCGTGTCCCAATCAAGGGAAATCGTCTGGGAAAACGTACACGTAGCAGGCGTTCCACCGCCGCCCTTCGCCATAGCCGTAAGTGGCGCAAAAATAAGGACAAGCAAGGACAAACCAATAGCGTGCCTCCTAGACGGAGAAAGCAACGAAAAAAATCGCTCAAGGAAATCGCTCACAAAAAAGATAAAGATAAAGATAAAGATATTCATCCATTGGAATACGGACGCACTATATCACAACATAAAAACAGGCGCAACAAAAAAGCCGTCGCTTGTAGCGAGGCTTTTTGTGGCTCCGAGACTTGGATTCGAACCAAGATACACTGCTCCAGAGGCAGTAGTCCTACCATTAGACGATCTCGGAAGGACACGCGGAGGATACCCGAGACCATCGCCTGGGTCAAGACAAAACCACCCCGATTTCTCAGGGTGGCTATCTACGTTCTGTACTTATGGCTGACTTCCCGTGGCGGATCCACTGCCTGTTCCATCCTGTGCGGGTGGCGGAGGGATATTCTTCTTAACCTCTGGGGACGTGCCCGACTGATCCGTTGGAGCGTTCCCATCTTGCTGATCATCCATAGGTGGCGGCGAGCAACGATCCGCTACATCACGCATCATCGCTTCCATACGATCCAATCGTTCCATGACAACACGCATTTCCGCAGAGGAACCACGAGGAGCCGGCATCTCACGTGCCTGTGCTGCGTTATAAGCCAACACGCCCGTGACAACCACCGCAAGCCCGCTCACGATAGCCGCCGTCCAAACGTGCGCCACACCGCGAGCAGCATGCAAAGCATGATGATCACGTAAGTGTGAGACAGGACCAACGTAACGAACATTGCACCCACCGCTGTTGCAACCATCATGACCACACGTGTTAAACGCATTCATAGAGCTAGGAGCAGGTGAAGAAGCCGCAGCCATGAGCTTCGTGGACGAAGGACGGCGACGGACGCTAGATTTGGTGGATTTTGGACGGGCCTCCATAAAAAGAACTCAAAAGAATTATTGATAGCCCAAGTATAGCACAGCTCCCAAGAGGAAGGAAAAGCGTTGACGTTCCAAAGGTTTTTAGGTAGACTCCCAGCGTTAGAAATAGGCACGCATAGCTCAGTTGGTTAGAGCGTCACATTGACATTGTGAAGGTCCGTAGTTCGAATCTACGTGCGTGCACCATACAAAAGACGCGGCAAATGCCGCGTCTTTTGATTTTGTAATAAAAACCAGAAAACCCACCAAAAGGCAGGCCGAGAAGAAGAAAGAGCGGAACGTTTTGTTCATCCAGATCAGGAATCGACGGACAGGCCTCGTAGAATATCGCTCCACCATTCCCGAAGATCGCGTGAAGCGATGAGCCCCTTACGAAGATGCTTCACTTCGAGAGCGAGCACCACCCGGGCTGCAGCAACGAACGATTCCCACCTAGAAGGATGGTCGGCCGACACCAGCAGAACCTGGTAATGCAGACGGTCAGTAAACGTCGTGTGCGCGTGACCGACGACATGGAAGCACGTCTCGGTTCCGATGAGCTGGCCGTCCGTAACGAGCACCACCCTTTTCTTACCGACCCTGTGAAGCTCATTCCTCAGATCATCCATACCACCGCACGCGATAACCTCATGACCGGTGACCTCCTCCAGCCACCCCTTCATGAGCATCCGCATGCCCCGGTCATCCTCTACCACGATCAGAGCCACCTCCTGCATAGTCCTCCTCCGACACAGCAGACGTTAATCACTCCCCCAGAAGGAGCTGACTACTCTCCCCCTTTCCTTCGTAGTCGTCAACCCAGCCTTAAAAGCGCAAAACCCGCCGAAAGGCAGGCAAGAGAAAGGAAGAGTATCTGATCGAATCAGATGAAGTTACGGTTCACCGCCTTCCACCACGTCTCAAGATCTTCGATCGAGACCGGCTTCTGGCTATAGGAAAGCTCGATTCCCCCAAGATAAGCCTGGGAGAAGACCGAGGCCCAGGAGCTCCTCGAGTTAGCAGAGGTCAGAAGGGCGTGTCCACCAAGCCGGTGAGGGCCGAAGACCGCGAGCACGTGCTCGATGACATCCGCGCAGGTACCATCAGGGAGTCGACCGTCCGTCACGAGGACGACCAGAGCCCCTTCAGGAAGGCAGACCCTCCGAAGATCCGCGATGCTCTCACACGCGACCACTTCAGTGCAACCAACGACCAACGGAACGACCATCCGCGAAAGAATTTCGCAGAGATCAGGCTCATCCTCCACCACAAGACCGCACAGCGTCGCCATCCTCGCCTCCCGTGATGCGAAACACGATGCCCTCCCCCAATAGAGGTCCCACAATCTGACACCCTCCATAAAATCCGTCAACCGCACCCCTCTAAAAAGCTCAAAACCCACCGAGAAGGCAGGTTGAGGTAGCAGGGTTGAAGTTGTTCGACTAAGGGACGTTGGGGGCTCTGCCTAGAGCCCGAAGTTGGTACGTACCCTGGACCACCAGACACGGAGGTCTGCGACGCTACTCGGCTTGACGAGCCGTTCGGTGGTGACACCCTTCTGTTCAGCCGCAAGCAGCTGAGCGTTCCACTTCGGGGGCTGATCACCCGAGAGCAGCAGGACAGTCCCACCGATCCCGCTCGGCCCAAGCACAGAGACCACGTGATCAACCACGTCTCCGCAAGAACCGTCGCCGACGTCACCATCGGTGACAAGAACCGTGCCCGCACAGAGCTCGAGAGCACGAAGCTCTTGGACCGACCCTGCCTGGACCACGGCCAGACCCGTAATCGAGGCGAGGGCCCTAGAAACAGCCCTTCGGACGGCGGCGTCATCCTCCACATACACAATAACCATGATCGCTCGATGCCTTTCTCCATCCTTAGATGGCCAAGTAGAATACCCTATTTTTACAAAAAAATCAACCCAACAACCTCATCAAAACAAAAAATAGCTCTTCACAAGCATAAAAACGCAAAAAACGCCCCGGAAGGCGTCTTTGTTGGTTGACTCCAGAAAAGTGACCGAATGCCCATGATCTTTGACTGCACACGTGTTCGTGACCCTTCGAGGGAACCACGAACCGTTTGCACAATCCTTCCCCAGTGCAAGCACTGGAGGATCGACCTAGGATAATCCTGATGATCCAATATCAGAATGTAATAACTCCCTAGAAAGGAGGTGATCCATCCACAGCTTCCGCTACGGAT
>CAZLPD010000025.1:0-16227 GCA_964561355.1 uncultured Gammaproteobacteria bacterium | reverse complement strand
GTCGTTGAGCAGCTTCCCGAGCGCCTTCTTCAGCACGTCGCCCGCTCGCGCGCTGTTGGTCTGCCCACGCAGCACGCTGCTCCTCGGTCGTCTCCCATGCGGGTTTCTGTTCCGGTACGTCCTGTTCAACGGGGATTTCTTTAGACTTATTTTGAGCCTTCCATATCTCGTAGCCTCGGATACGATCTTGCCCAGTCTTGTGTCTTCGTTGTTGGATTTCGGACTTGCGGCGCGCAGAAGCGTCTGTTGGGTGCTCGTAGCTCTGGGCTTTTTCTAGGAGAACCGAGAGACGATTTAACTTTGCGATTTTTGCGTCAATGCCGCTCACGGTGAGAGGATTGTTTTGTACGCGTTCTCTTCGTTCTTGTAGCTTTGTAACCATGTCAGCGATCTCCGATTGGGCGTCTGGGAAATCGTTATAAAAATTCATCCGATTTTTTGCGTTCATGAGATCTCGAGACACTTGTATCTCTCGTCCATGATCAAAATGGTCTTTTGCAGTCACCCCGACTTTTTCGCGGAGAGAGCCGATTTTATTCCTTTGCGAAACAAGCTCCATTCGTTCATCATCGAGATTTATGGCGCGCCTCATGGATGCATCTCTCTCAATCGTGCGTTGATTGTTGTCAATGATTAAACCCGGGAACTCTTTCGCGAGTTCCGTGGCCTGTTGCATGGCTTTTATGCGACCAGCCTCGCTTAAACTGATCGTTTCAATGCCACCCGTGTACTCTTCAGCCTCATCACGTGGAGACTCTATTTCATTATCCAATCGCTCAGACCCAAGGAGTTCTTCATCTGAATACCCGTTCCTACGACGTTTGGTAATAGGTTGCTCTCCAGATTTTCCTCGAAGAGGGGAGATGGGCCCCGTGTCTCGAAGGTTTTTTGCAATAGATTCTCTTGGCATATGTTTTATGGTGAGGATGAGAGCAGTGTACCACACCCGTATTTTATTAACCAAAAACATCTCACGGATGAGGTGAGATGTTCGTGTGTTGTGATGAGACAATATTACGCTTTCACGATCTTCGTGAACACGTCTGCGTGTTGTGCGGCGAGCTGTGAGAGGACTTTACGATCGAGGATGATGCCGCGCTTCTTGAGATCGGACATGAAGCGGGAGTAGGTGGTGCCAAGGAGGCGAACAGCGGCGTTGATGCGGATCTGTTGCAAGCCACGATTGTCGCGCTTCTTGAGACGGCGGTCACGGTAGGCGTTGGCACCAGATTTGGTAGCCGCGACCTTAGCGAGAGTAATGCGGTTCTTGCGACCCCACATCATTCCTTTGGTGCGGGCCAAGATATTCTTACGTCGCTTGATGCGATGGGTTCCACGTTTGACGCGAGGCATATAAGTTATTTGCTAATTAATTTTTTCATGCTGCGAGCGAACGTGGAGTAGACTCCGAGGTCGCTACGTTTGTTGCGGGTGACTTTTGAGCTTTCACGGCTGTTGAAGTGGTCTTGTCCGCCCTTGCGCTTGATGAGCTTGCCGGTCGCCGTCATGCGGACGCGCTTGGCAATCGTTTTGTTCGTCTTCTTCATATGAGTGATGCGATGATGATGAGGTTATGATTTTCTGGCGATAATGGCCGAGACGTTGCCTTGGTTGCGCGTGATAGCCTGTTCCAGACCAACGGTGTATTTCTGCGAGAGGTGCTGGATAAATTCCTGAATGCGTTGGTAGGCGATTTCACCGTGCTCCTTTTCACGTCCACGGAGACGAATCTCGATTTTGATCTTATCACCATCTTCGAGAAACCCTTCCGCCTGACGCTTACGAATGTCGAGGTCGTGTGTGCCCATCTTGACCGAGAGACGAATGCCCTTGGTGTCGACTTTTTTGGCATGCGCTTTTTGAATGCGCTGTTCCTTTTCTTTTTGGTATTTAAATTGGCCAAAGTCCAGGAGCTTACACACAGGAGGTTCGGCTTTGGGGAAGACCTCAACGAGATCATACCCACGCTCACGAGCAAGCGCGATGCCTTCCGGCACCGACATGACACCGGTCATGCCGCCTTCCTCATCAATCACGCGGATCTGCGGAGCAATAATCTGCTCGTTCGCGCGATAGACAGGACCCTCTGGTTTTTTGTTGTATTGGCCGCCGCGGCGGCGATGGTGAATGCGCATTGGTAGATGGTGGAGATGGGGGGTATCGCACCCCCGTCCGAGAATGGTACCACGACTCTTCGTTCACAAGCTTAGTCAATCCATGGGTGTCATTCGAGGGTGAGGGGATCGACGCCGTCCTCGAATCAAGTTTCTGCCTGGTCTTCGCAAAGATGAAACAATCCTCGCGAGCAAGCCTTAAGATATTGCAGTCCGTCTCGCGTGTAAGGCGCACGACGAGGGAACCGGCTCATCAGTTCGAGCTAGGACACGAAGGTCTTAGGCGAAGGATGGAGCAAAGGTTGGCATGCGGAACGCCGAAGCGATTGCACTGCGGACCTTGGTAATGACGTTGGCAGATGTCATGTATCTATGCGTGAGTACGAGGACATAGACATGCTCGGCTTGCAGAGGGGCGATAGACATCTCGTCGATGCTGATTCATCCCCACGGGTTCGCTAGGCGTTTTTCTTACAATTCACGCCGTGCGTCGCGCATCTGATCACGTTTTTTGAGGGCGTCACGCTTGTCGTGGAGTTGTTTTCCTCGGCAAAGCGCAAAGGCGATCTTGATGCGTCGGGCCTTAGGATAGAACGATAAAGGGATGATTGTCAAGCCGCGAATCTGCGTTTTTGTCGCTAAGTAGCGCTGTTCTTTGGCGTGTACAAGGATCGTTCGGGGGCGGGTAGGGGAGCTCTCATCCAGTTTACCGATCTTGCTGTAGGGCGAGATATGGGCGCCTACCAACGTAAGGACGCCGTTTACGAGGCGAATGTACGACCCGTCGAGCTTGGCGCCTCCCTCCCGAATAGCCTTCGTTTCTTGCCCAGTTAACACTAAACCACCCTCGAACGTCTCCAGGATTTCGTAATGATGTCTAGCTTTACGGTGGTCGGTATACAGCATGGAAGGGTGGGAGCTGCCTATTTCTGCCTCGGTTGTGTTATTATGCCTGTAATATGCGTTCTTCTCAATCCCGTACCGTCACAATCTCCACAGGCACCATCTTACGCGTCGTCGGCATCCTGGCGGCTTTGGCCCTGGCATGGCTCATTCGAGACATTCTCTTAATCGTATTTACGGCCATGTTGCTAGCCGGGGTCGTCTATCCATTTGCCCGTTTTGCCGAGGCGAGACGCGTCCCCAAGGGGTTGGCAGTATTCATCTTCTATCTCGTGTTGTTTGGGGCGATGGCGCTGATCATCGGTCTCCTGGTTCCGCGCGTTGTTGAGCAAATGCGGTCGTTTGTAAGTTCCTACGGCCAAACGGGCTGGCTTCTCGGCGACCATACGGTATGGGAGGCGTTATTAGCAAAAGTAAGCGCGAGCGGAAGCTGGCAAAGCGCGCTCGAAGGGATCAAGGGGCAAACGAGCCAGGTGCTCGGTGGTCTCTTTAGCACAGTTGGAGACGTCTTTGCAGGGTTCGTTACGTTCTTCGCGGTGCTCGTGCTCTCCTTCTACATGATCTTAGAGGAAGACGCCGTAAAGAACGTGTTCCGCAACTTGATACCAAGCGAATACCAAGACTTTGCCTCGCGTCTTGTGTGGCAGATGATGGATAAACTTGGCGGATGGATGCGTGGCCAGCTTGTGCTTGGGTTGATTATCGGCGTGCTCTACTTTATTGCCTACTGGGCGATCGGGATCCCGTACGCTCTTCTCCTAGCGCTCCTCGGTGGTTTATTGGAGTTCATCCCTTATATCGGCCCATTCATTGCCGCCGTCCCAGCGGTGATCCTGGGGCTCTCCATCTCTCCGACGCACGCCGTGGTAGCGCTTGTCGCGACGGTAGTGATCCAGCGCATCGAAAACGACATCGTCGTACCAAAGGTGATGCAGAAGGCGGTTGGATTGAACCCTATTGTGAGCTTAGTAGCCTTTATGGTCGGTGCGAAGTTATTCGGTGCCGTCGGTGCGATCTTCTCGATTCCGGTCGCGACAGCCGCGTCAGTAGCGCTTATGGAGATCATCCGCTTTCAGAAGGAGTCGTAGCAAAGTATGAAGATGTCTTTATTCGGAAGACGTTGGGGGATACGCGTCCTCGTATTCGTGCTTCTGTGCCTTGCCTTTTGGGCCTTGCGCATACACAACGCGCGGAAGTTCTTGGATGCGCCAATCGGAAAAGTAGCCCCACCGCCCTCGGTCTCACTTGCGCAAATGCACACGGATTGGCAAAAGATGGTGCGTGAGGTGAGTATGCGTTACGAGCAAGACCACGACGCTGCACGCGCACGAGACGCGCTCCTCGCGCTCACGGTCGCCCCCGCCGATCAAGCGACGCATCTACAATTAGTATTGGCGTTAAACGCGCTCGCCGAAGGAGTGTCCGGCGCGGACGCCAAGTGGAAAGCGGCGCAACAAATGTTCTCGCGATAGCCAGGTTCCCAAGCATGTTTTTTCTCCTCCTTCGCCTTTCCCCATGGCTCCTCGCCGGGCTCGCTGCCCTGGTGTCTTGGTGGCAGTGGCACACCCCGAGCGTCTACCCATGGCCGCTGTTTTTGGTGTTGATAGGGTATGTCGTATCTGCAGGAGGGCTAGCCTGGCGCTCACGACATTGGCGCGAAGGCTTGTTCGCGCTGTGGCCAACGTGCGTGGCCATCATCTCGCTAGGTTTCGGCCATCTCCTTGTTGAGGATGTGGGCCTGCGTTTTTTTACTACAGTCCTCTTTGCGTTCATTCCTTGGCTCGCTCTCCGCTTAGGATGGTTGCTTCTCTACGAATCTAGTCATTATCCACCGCAAGCCTTCTTCCGGTTTCATTTGGCGCTAGTACCTGTGTGTCTGTGGTACGTCTTTTACACGCTCCAAGGAATCCAGGTATTTCTGCTGCCTGCGACAGGGGTGGTGGCGATAGGGGCGCTCATAGCCCTGGTCTGTCTTTTAGCGGGAACGATTCGCTCTTGGAGTGATCCGCGTGAGAGACGCTGGTTTTGGACGAGCGTCCTTCTCGGTGCGCACGCCATCATTCTCCTGATGATGTTGCCAACAAGTATGGCGGTTATTGGGGCTCTGGCCGCGCTCCTAGTTGCGATTCCGCTGCGTTTGAGGCAACTTGCGCACGAACGTGAAGGGCTTCCGCCTCGGCTCTGGATAGAGGCGTTGCTCTACGTAGCGGTTTGGGTGGGGATATGTATAACGGCCCCTTGGGGATAATTCTATGAAACAAACCATCTCATTTTGGGTTCTTGTGGCGCTGCTCGCGATAGTGGGCGGTGCATTGGCGGGTGTAGTAACGTCTACCTGGTACGTATCACCTCAGTTTCAGATACTAGAACGAAATTTACGCGAACGATTGGATCATGCGACCTCCTCTGTCGGATCTCCTGTTGAGGTTGTGCGCGTCGAGCGCGAGCCAGCGGCGCCCGTTATCCCGCCTCTGTTTCTACAAGGTCGTCGTTCCTTGGCGCTCCTGCTTGTAAAACGTGGCGCTCACCCTCAGGATGAGCAGACGCTAAACGAAGACCGTATCCTTGGATCAGTATCCACGCTCACAACGGATGGATGGCTCTTGGCACCCGCTCATCTCTTCGAAGGGCTCCATGCCGCAGATGTGGGTGTGGTCTGGGAGGGTCGTGTGTACCCCCTCACAAAAGCAGTACGCGATACCTCAAGCGATCTCGTCTACGCAAAAGTCGCGCTGCAGAATCTTCCCGTAGCCGGATTCATCCGTTCGGAAGATGTCGTGAACGGGTTACCGGTGTGGATCGAAACAACCCCTGGGCGCATCGCGCCTCAAGTCGTGATCGACGTGCATGAACGTGCGTTTCATGGCTTGGTATCGAGTGAACGTATGACGCGCCGCTACATGCTGAACGGCGACGCAGCTTCTTTTGGGAAAGGGGGAGTGGTTTGGAGTGGTAAAGGCGAGCTCGTTGGTGTTCTTGAGGTCGGCGGCGGATTAAATGGCTCCGCAGCGGTTATTCCAGCGGCATCGGTTGCGCACGCGCTCTCCTCAATCCTGGCGACGCAAGAAATTCGCCGAGCAAGCCTTGGCGTGAACGGCATGAACGCCGCCTTCTTATTCGCGGAAGCGTCCTCAAGCGCTGTACGTCCTGCGGCAGGGTTCCTCTTGCGCGGTGATCGTGCGCACGCGATTGCTGCCGTGGAAAATAAAGGAGCCGCAGCCAAGTTTTTAAAAGAGGGCGACGTGATTGAGCGCATCGATAACGATGTCATTCAAGACGCCACAGATGTAGCGGAACGATTGGAAGAGTATCGCCCAGGAACGATCCTCCCTGTCTACGGAATGCGTGCCGGTTCACCCTTCCAGATGAATATCGCCCTAGGGGAAGTCGTGACAAGTGAACTGCTTAAGTAGCTCGAGCGTCGGGTGGTGTGATATGATGGGGACATGAACCGTCATTCTTTTGCCTCGCTCTGGCGTTTACCTGTGGGTCTCGCGCTCATCGGCGCCGTGCTAGGGTTGCTCTTTTCCTTCCTGCTTCCGTTTCAGCGCGCCTCAACCATGCGCGTCCTGATTACGCAGCCAAGCGCCGCTGGTCTCGATCCCTATACGGCGATAAAGTCCACCGAGCGCGTTGCCTCGAGTCTGTCGGAATTGGTGTATACAACTACATTCTTTGATAACGTCTTGAGCCAGAACAAAGAAATAGACGCCACCTATTTCCCTCAGGAAGAGCAGGATCGTCGAACCACATGGCGCAAGACCATCGAGACATCCATCGCGCCAGGAACGGGGATCATGACGATCAGCGCCTTCCATCGTGACGCCGCTCAAGCGCGTCTCATCGTCGACGGCGTGGCACGTGAGATGGCAACCCAAACCCCAAATTACTTCGGCTACAACATTCGTGTACAAATCATTGATGCGCCACTCGATTCGCGTTGGTTTGCTCGCCCACAGTTTGGTCAAAACGCTCTCGTCGGATTGGGGGCGGGTATCTTGCTTGGGATCGTGATCGTCTTAATGCGTGGCTTGCGTACCCTAGGAGAGTAGTGTTTGCTGGAGGAATATGTTTGACCTCCTTTTTGCGTCCAGTGTGCTTTTTTGGCCGGTCGTTATCGCGTTATTTTTCTGCGTCCGCCAGATCAACCAGTACGAGCGCGGAGTCCGTTTTTCCTTTGGGAAATTCTCTTCCATCGCCGAGCCTGGTTGGCGTCTCGTGATCCCGCTTTTTCAAACGATGGTAAAAGTAGATATTCGCACCAAGGCGGTAGAAGTTCCTTATCAAGATGCCATCACAAAAGATAATGTCTCCTGCAAAATAAACGCGGTCATCTACTACCGCATTGTCGAAGCAGCTCGCTCCGTGATCGAGGTTGAGAATGTATGGATGGCTGCATCGCAATTAGCTCAGACCACGATGCGCAATGTGGTTGGTGAACTTACCCTCGACGAGCTTCTTAGCGAGCGTGACCAAGCTTCCGATCGCATCCGAGAATTAATCGCCACGCACACGGCAAGTTGGGGGATAGAAGTTCAGGGTGTGGAGCTAAAAGATATCTCCTTACCAGAAGATATGCAGCGCACCATCGGCAAACAAGCCGAAGCCGAACGTGAACGTCGCGCCGTCATCATCAACTCAGAAGGAGAAGTCGCCGCAGCCGAAAACCTACGCAAAGCAGCCGAAATATTATCTTCAAGCCCAGGAGCGCTCCACTTGCGTACCTTGAATTCAATTAATGATATTTCTTCAGACCAGTCTAATACGGTTGTCTTCGCTATCCCGCTCGAAGTGCTGCGCGCGTTTGACGCGTTGAGCAGAAAATAGCTATGGGTGCCTGCGTCGTTTTGGTCGCCTGCCCTGATGAGACTCGTGCAAAGGAATTAGCTCGTAGCCTTGTTGAGCAACGTCTCATTGCATGCGCGCAAAGATTCCCAATCACGAGCACCTACCGCTGGAAGGGAGAAGTGCAGGACGAATCCGAATGGCTTCTCATGATGAAAACAACAGAAGAAGCCTATTCGAGCGTAGAGTCTTACGTGAAATTACATCATCCGTACGAAATTCCAGAAATCATTCGCGTGCCGGTGGAAACGGGTCTCCCTGCCTACCTAGACTGGATAAGAAACGAAGTTACTTCTTGATAAATAATCGAGCGAGTCGAATCTCCTCGAACGAAAAATTGTTTCCAAGCTTGGTCCTCACGGGCGTGAGCGAGAATCCTCCGCTCGATCGAAAGGCTTTTTCGATGGCATCGAATCTCGGTCCGCTGGGTTTGAGATAGGCGATGTCGATCGCTTCAATGGAAAGAATCTTTTCAAGGTGGGTGAGGATCGTGGTTTCAGCGAGACCGCGTCGTTGGGCAATTTCTTTTAGGGACAGTCGCTGCTCCAGTCCAGATTTTGTTTCGGCAAGTGTATCTGTCATGGTGACGGCTTCTTTAGGCCGTTCGATCTTCGGTCGCTCCGTGACGGTATTCGTAAGATCTGGCATCGGACCGTGTTTTTTTGCATACGCACAAATAGCCGCCACGAAAAATGTCCCAAAGGCTCGTTCCTTTTCTTGGCCGACACCTTGGATTTTGCGAAATGAATCCAGCGATTGTGGATAGAGGCGAGCCATTTCGCGCAGGGTTTTATCACCAAAAACGACGAAGGCAGGAATGCCGCGTTCATCGGCTAAGCGTTTGCGTAGCTCACGAAGTTCCTCAAACAGCGTCTTATCGTAATCAGCCGCTTGCTCCGCAGGAGCAAGAAATCCAGCCCCCTGACCCAGACAGATGTCGCATCCTCCGCAATGTGCATCGGTCCAGCGCTCGCCAAAGTACTCAAGAAGGTATTTTCTACGGCAGGTATTGCCTTCCGCGTAGCGAATCATCTGATCGAGTTGCTGCCGAGCACGAATTTGCTCGTGCCCATCCTCGATCTGTCGAATAAAGTACTCACGCTTCCAACGATCGCCTGGCGCGTAGAAGAGAAGGCAGGTACTTGGTAATCCATCGCGTCCGGCGCGACCGGTTTCCTGGTAATACCCTTCAACAGAGCGCGGCAAGCCAACGTGGACAACAAGACGGACGTTGGGTTTGTCGATACCCATACCAAACGCAATCGTGGCAACGATGATCGAGCACTCATCGCGGATAAACTTCTCCTGCGTGCGACGTCGTACCTCGGGGTCAAGTCCGGCGTGATAGGGGAGAGCCGCCCAGCCAAGCGCAGAGAGCTTTTTTGCCACGTCTTCGGTATCTTTGCGGGAGAAACAATAAATGATGGCTGATGAGCCTCGTACGGTCTCAAGCGCCTGCGCCACGATACCGATCCATTCCTTCTTGGGGCGGACGAGATACGTGAGGTTTGGTCGGTTGAAGCTAGAAAGAAACGTTCGACTGTTTTCAAGCTTTAGCTGAACGGTAATATCGGCCTGCACTCGAGCATTAGCGGTAGCGGTAAGCGCAATCCAGGGCACGCGAGGAAAAAGAGCGCGAAGATTGGCCAGTGATCGATAATCCGGACGAAAATCATGACCCCATTCAGAGATACAGTGAGCTTCATCAACCGCGATGAGCTTGATAGGAAGGGTGCGTAGCGTCGACTGAAACGCTGGCATGGCAAGTCGCTCAGGAGCGACGTAGATGAGCTTCCATGTTCCAGCCCGAGCTTCATCTAAAATAGCGCGGATGGCGTCAGGAGAAAGGGTGCTATTGATGCACGTAGCCTGAACACCGTTCGCGCGCAAAGCATCCACCTGGTCCTTCATGAGCGCGATGAGGGGAGAGATGACTAGTGTAATTCCATCAAAGGCAAGCGCAGGGAGTTGATAGCAAAGAGACTTACCGCTTCCGGTAGGCATGATCACGCACGTATCTCGACCAGATAAGACGTGAGTGATGATGTCTTCCTGCAAGGGGCGAAACCCATCAAAGCCAAAGTACTGTTTAAGAAGCGTACGCATAGGAGTCTTATATACCCCGTTCCATATCTTGTCGCGGTCGTCAAGATAGGCTAGCCATCCGCTATGCGTTAAATCTCTATATATTGGACGCGACCAACCTCTCCTGTCTCAAGTCGAACCTTAATGCCGCGTGGATGGATAGGTGCGCTCGTCAAAATCTCGCGCACGATCCCGCGCGTAGACTTTCCGGTCCCTTGATCCTGCTTTTCAACGATCACAACCGATAAGCCTGGATAAATATCTTTGCGAATAGTGCCGTCCATAGGAAAGGGGACTATGCCGCACGATCATTCGTCTGGGAAGAAGCTCGTTCGGCAAACTCCCGACCGCTTCCAGCCGCAAAGAATGTCATGTCGTTTTCCTCATACACGCGAGGTTGAATGTTCTTGAGAAGTCGCTCCACAAAAAGCCCGCCATCCTTGCGAACAGCGCTAACCTGAGAGTCAGAATCGAGGATGCCCGAGATGAGCGAGCCACCTTGTCCCACGGATCCTTCTTGAACAACCGTCACAAAGAAAGGCTTGCCTACCTGTTCGAAGGGATACGCGCGCATAGGGCCGCGCTGCCAAAGTTCCTGCATACGTTGAATGACATTGTTGCGGAACTCGTAGCTATGACAAGCGTCAACAACAATATTCATGTCCTCAAGTGTTCGGGGGTTCCGAGTAGCTTGGATTCTGGCGATGAGTGCTTCTGCGATGAGGGTATCAGAAATGTACTCAGATCCTCGTTGGCTATCGATCATGAGCTTGTCTGTCGCACCGTGAGTTTTAAAAGAGAGAAGCGTCTTTCCACGAGAAGATGCAATGGATTGGCGTAAGCTGCGAAGAGCATCTGCGTTGGTTCGAGTGGCGTTGGTGCTGATCTTTTCGATGCGTTCTGGCCTGACTCCAGTAGCTTCAAGAGGTCCGTCCCAAACGGTTTCGGCCTCGCCATGAACCATATTGCGTGCATGATCATCCCCGTAGAAAAGAATGACGCGCTCCGTTTCCGGCCCGAGGATTTTACGACGGAGTAGCTCGCGTCGTGCGGCCAAGAGTTCGTCCGCCGTCTCTTCGAGAGAGATTCGAGCGCGCCGCTCTTCGGTGAGGCGACCACGTTCATGAACGACCGATTTCACGAGAGAGAAGAATTCTACAAGTGTGAGATCGTCGCGTTGGGCGCGCTCCACGAGACTTGGTCGTGTAGCGAGGGCACGAAAAATATCCTTGCGACGCTTACCAGACCAAGCCGGATCCCGTCGCATGCGCTCACGATCCTCCTCGAGTGCGTGGGGATTATTGCGAGGATCAATGTCCTGACTCCACAGATCTTTCTTGGTGGGAACGTAGTCGCGCAGATGGCAGCCATAATAGCTAGAGTCACGAGCAAAATGCACGTCTCCATGCGCATCGCGTGTGGCATCTCGAAGAGCGACATAGACAAGTCCTGTACAGCTGCATGCGGAAAATACATCAAGCGTTTGTTGAAAAAGAGCTCTTCCTTCATGACCGCGACCAGAGGGCGAGCGAACGATGACGGGAGCGATTTCTCTCAATCGTTCAGGCAGAGAGGATCGTAAAAGAAAGGCACGTACCGAAGACTGTATTTCAAGCGAATCAGCGGCACCGCCTTCCATCTCAGGAAACGTATCTCCCAAGAGACGCTGAAAACGAGCTAATTCACTACGAAACTGCTGCATATCCCGCAAGTCACTCTGCTCCTGGACCGCGCGCGGGCCTTTCCGTTCCCAGGGGGTATCCCGTGGATGTGGTTCAGAAAACTCAACGACATCTGGTGACTCTTGTGCTTCGCGATCGGAAGACGGGAGTATGCGTTGAACACGTTCTTGCGCCTTGGCCCCCAAAGCCGCCATGCCAGTCGCGATAACTCCGCCCAGGAACATCCGCCTGGAGAGGAGAGGGGCTTGAGGTGGTCGTTCCATAGAAGAGCTAGTTCAGGTGGTTGCGAGTAAGCCAAGGACGCAGAGGTCCTTCGACGAGCCAATATCCGCAAGCGGTCATAGTAATCGTGATCACAAAGCTCGCGATAACATCGAGAGAGTGATGCACCCCAACAACGACTCTCGAAGCGGCTACGATAATAGCGATAATCCAGAGCACGGCGCTCACACGACGGTTAAAAGGGTAGAGAACGGAAGCGATAAGTCCCACGAGCAGAGCGTGATCAGAAGGGAATCCATTGTTTGGAGCGTGTGGAATGAGTGGAGTGATGTGTTCAGAGACAAACGGTCGAGGATTAACGTAGAGAAATCCAGCTAGAATGCCAACGATAAACGAAAGAGCTCCCGAAAGCGCCGCGAGGACAGCGATCTTCTTTTGTAAGGGTCTGGGCTTATAAAGGAAGAAGATCCCAGCGACCACCACGGAAAGGACGAAGAGGTATTTAGCGCCAAAGATAAAAAATGTGTTCATAGAAAAAAGCTATCGCAAAAAGATGTCGCGTTTCACGCGCTCGATATCCTCGGGTGTCTCTAGGAGCTCGCCTTTGTGTAGCTTGTATAAAAGGGGAATGACCCCGCATGTTTTGCATTCACCCCAGTTGCATCGTCCGTCGTTCTTTTTGTTGAGTGTGCGACACATGTTCAACTCCTTTTTAAATGTTTCTTGGTCCATACGAATCCATAAACTTTAGCAGATCCTCCCGAGGTTCACGAGGGAAGTCCGACTAAGTCGTTGCGCGTCGACCGGCAAGTACGTGGTCAAGAACATGCAGGATCTGGTCGTGTACAAGCGCTGGATCGAGAAGCGAGGCGACGCGTCTCTGTTCGCGAGCGGTGAGGGGTGCGTCTTTCAGATGTTTGATAGCGGTCGCCACCAGCTTCGCGTCGTCAAAAGAGGGGATGACCATGCGCCCGAGACCCGCTTGTCGTAGCACTTCTGCAAATCCGATGTGTTCAGACACGAGAACCGCTGATCCGTGAATGACCGCCTCCGCAGCCACATTGCAAAACGTCTCAAACAGAGAGGGGACGACAAGAAGATCAATCGATCGATAAAATGCTTGTAAATCCGTTTGATCCATCGAATCCAACCGCTCAATCGTCTCTGGGATCCCGAACTTCTCATCACGATAAGATGTGACGATGATGGCGCGATGGGGCCAGCGCTCATCGAGTAACTCCTCATGAATACGGATGAACGACTGAAAGTTTTTGATGCGCGACCATCGTCCAATGGCGGCAATCGCGTAGCGCTTCTTCTCTCGACGAACGGGGCTCGTGACGGAGGTAACGGGATTAGGTATAACAACACCATTCTTCACGGGTCCTGATAGGACCTCTGTTTCGACAACGTGCTTGCAAAGAGTGGAGGGAAAAATAACTGCATCGGCCATGGAAGCGAGCCATCTCTCGTAGGCGAGTAGCCGTCGCCGAACAAAATACGATCGGTGAGCTACCTCCGTCTTCAAGATACCTGCATAGCGCAAAACCACAGGAATTCCAAGTTCTTCAGCCGCCTTCGCGAGGATCCAGGGGGCGTAATACGTTCCATTAATGAGTACGATATCTGGCGCTTCCTGACGTAAAACCATCTTTGTTGTCTCTACGAGAACATCCCAGCGCTTACGAATATCCCAAAGAGGTTTATCCCAGGGGTATCGTGTCAGTACATCCATGGAGTGAATGATGTGATGACGAAAAAACGATGGGTCGTAATGTCGAAAAATAGACGCGCCCAACGAGTGGCGCGACATCACAAACTCTATCCCCACGATCGTATCTTCTTTTTCCTCCAGCCAATCGAAAAGCGCCAAGTTAGACACGGTGATTCCCCCAAACACGTCCCGATGGACGTTGGTCGCGATTCTCATCTAGTGTCAGCGTAACAGGGTATCGTCTGGATGGGAAAGCATAGAAGGTTTGTGTGCACGGAAAGGTGCGTGATATAACGTCTTGAGAAAGAAAAGACTCTATGAATATCCCACAGGAGCATGTTGAAGAAGATGGTCGCGCCCCCGTGTACTACGGGAAACAAACCGAGCAGGCGCTGAGGAATTTTCCGGAGATGCGAACACGGGTGCATCCCGAGCTTATACGTTCGATCGCCCTCATAAAAAAGGCGGCGGCCGGCGCTAACTTCGCGGCCGGCGCCTTTTCTAAAGAGGTGGCGGAGGCGATAGAGAGTGCCTGTGATGAGATCCTTGCCGGCGCGCACGATGATCAATTTGTGACACCAGCTATCCAAGGAGGTGCCGGAACGTCCATCAACATGAACGTAAATGAAGTGATTGCCGCACTTGCTTCGCGAAAAATAACCAGAGAAGTTCATCCAAATGATGAGGTCAACAGCTCGCAGTCCACAAATGATGTAAACCCTACGGCTCTCAAGATAACGGTGCTGCAACTCTTGCCGAGGCTTACGCAGGCGCTTGATGAGCTCGTAGGTTCTCTCCATGGAAAGGCGCGAACGTACGCCTCGCTAAAAAAATTGGCGAGGACACACTTGCAAGATGCGCTTCCGATCTACGCGGGAGAGGAATTACGGGCGTACGCCGCCGCCATTGCTCGAGATGGGGAGCGGATTAAAGACAGTCAGAGATACATGCAGGAGGTGAATCTGGGCGGAACGGCTGTGGGGAACAAGATAAACGCGTCATCCGTGTATCAAGAGGTCGTGTATAAGCGCCTGCGAGCGTTAACGGGTCTTGAGGTACGACCTGCGGAAAATCTTATGTCGCAGACCAGCTCACAGGCGGACTTTCTGCAGGTAAGCACCATGATAAAGATTCTCTTCGTAGATCTTTCCAAAATGGCTACGGATCTAAGGATCTTGAGTAGTGGTCCGCGTGGAGGTATAGGAGAGGTGGTGCTTGAAGCGCGGCAGCCAGGTTCATCGATCATGCCAGGTAAGGTGAATCCCGTGATACCAGAATATATCAATCAAGTGTACTACTACCTTGCCGGGAAAAACCTCACAATTGAGCGTGCAGCGGAAGGGGCTGTGCTGGAGCTCGGTATTATGTTTCCCGTATTAGCGGATGCGCTCATCTCGTCCATCAAGATCGCAATAGATGCGGTAAGGGTATTGAAGGAGGCTTGCATAGATACGCTTATGTTTGACGAAGATCGCTGTCGAGACCATCTTGAACGCTCGACAGCCTACGCGACGCTTCTGGTACCTAAGCTTGGTTACGACAAAACGAGCGATTGCGTAAAGCGCGCAGTGAAAGAAGGGAAGACAGTTCGAGAGATCGTGCTAGAAGAGTGCTTGATGGATGAGAAGGAGTTTGAATCCATAACCAGCGCAGCAGGATGAGTCGAACGTTTGAATGGGGAATAAAGATCCTCACGCGTGAGAAGATTCGCCTCGAATAACATCCTGAACTCGCAAAAAATACTCCCGTAAATTCTGGTAGGAAAGCGTCGCCTCGACACGCGAAAGGGGAATCCATTCGACCCGATCTGTTTCGTATTCAATACGTTCTTTTTGAGAGGTGTCGGTGAGCGCTCCAAGGAACATCCCGACGACAACATGGTTCGCCATGCCGTCCGTGTACTCCATATCGGGAAGAGATTGCACGAGCCTCACAGATAGCCCAGTTTCTTCCAGGGTTTCTCGAACAGCCGTCTCCTCAAACGATTCGCCTGCTTCGCAGTGCCCCTTCGGAAAGCTCCAATCATCATGCTTGCCACGAAACACCAAAAGCGCCTCCGGCTCCTGCGGACCACTCCGAACAACGATAACTCCAGCTTTTAAGACGGTGTTCATAAGTACGTTGTCAGATCACTGCGAAAATAAGTGGGCGGAGGTGTATGCGATCTCGTACACTGCGAGTGCCAGCAATCCAAGAAGAAGCCAAAGTATCACGCCAGCCCAATGATGGGTTGCGCGATCAACGACAGCATGCGCAGGACGCCTGGAATCGTAAAGGATTGGTATATGTTGACCGACAACGAACGTCTCACCCCAATAGCGGGTGCTGAGTCGAAGGGTTTGCTCATTTCCTGTGTAGGTGCGATACGTGATGAGAGGGGTACCTTCATCATAATCGGCCTCAAGGCGAGCCACGACACCCAGAGCTCGCTTCCCATGTCGCAGCATTCTGATGGTGAGAAAAACCTCACGAATTGTTAGAGCGCCAAAAAATAAAGCGGCCAAAAGAAGAAAACGAGAGATAGACAAAGTCATGTATAAAAAATAATAGCACAGTGCGTACAAATAGAACCTATGCCGCCAGGTCTGATAAACGGTGTTACCGTGGGTTCTGGTAACGTAAAAACCCTCCATAAATGGAAGGTTTTTGCGTGGGGTCACAT
>CAZLPD010000024.1:14575-17710 GCA_964561355.1 uncultured Gammaproteobacteria bacterium | reverse complement strand
GGAAGGTTTTTACGATAGCCCAAACTCGGAATCACGAGCGCCGAAGAACAATCAAACGTGCCCTGCGTCTTCATGCGAAGAACGGTGGGTGTATTTGCTTTTGCCACCACAAATCTTGGCGCATATCCGCCCTTCACACGCACCTCAATCACCTGCGTTCCATCTACCACCGTTCCCGAAATCACACTTGGAAAAGGAGCCCCTGAACCCATCGTCTTAAAAAGATACACGATCCCTCCAAGAGAAAAGAGGGTGACAACAACAGAAAAAAGAACCATTTTATTCATAAGAGATCGTTAGAAATTGAAGACGGGTGAGAGAAGACCAGCTGCCACCAAGCTATTAATGAGATTAAACAGGCCGAAGAAGATCACTACAAGCCCAGCCGTCTTAAAAAACACACCCGATTGAGCCTTCTTGCTAATACCCAGCGAGCTAAAACTAAGGAGCGCAAGAACGGGGAACGTACCTAACGCAAACGCCCCCATCGTCAACGCCCCCGTCACAAAACTCCCCGTAGTCAGCGCATAGATCTGCATGGACTGTGTAAATCCACACGGCAGAAAAAAGGTCGCGATTCCAATCAAAAGAGGCGTAAGTGTGTGATTCAGCTGCTTCAAACTCTGCAAACGCGTCCCCATAAAACTAGGCAGCGTCACCTGAAACTTCTTCGCCCACGGAAAGACATCCAGGAGGTTTATTCCAAGAATGAGAAGAACGATCGCCACGATCAAGCTCAGCACAAACGTCCCCGTAGATCCAAATTGAAACACCGAACCAAGCGCACCGATCACCCCTCCCAACACAACAAACGAGACCAAACGACCCACATGAAACAGAACTTGCGGACGCACACGATCACCCTCCTTGGCAAAATTCGCCGACATCGAAAGCACAAGCCCACCCACCACGGCCATACACGTAGAGATGGAAGCGATAAGTCCAATCAAAAGCGCCGTGCCATACGTCACATTCGAGCTCGTAATTAAGTTGACCACGCCCAACTTCTGCAAAAGAATGAACACCATGATGCAAAGAAGGGCGAGCAGAACAGCCATTACAAACTCAGACCAATCGACAACGCTCGTCTGCTTATCGAGCGAAAGCGTGTACCCATGCGGTTGCAAGATCTGTGTAAGTTGCTTCGCGATGTCTTCCGGAGCCTTCTCCCCAAAATCGCCCGTCACATCGACACGATTATTCCGGAAAGATACCTCCACGTGACTCACCTCTTTCAGATCACCAAGCTCACTCTTTGTAAGCACAACACACGACTGACAGTGCATGCCCTGAATATGGAACGTGTAGGTTTTTTGCATATCGTTAGAGTTTTTTGGCTTTAAGACGAAGGGAGTTCGACACCACCGACACACTGGAACATGCCATCGCAAGCCCAGCAAATACGGGACTGAGCAGCCATCCAAAGAACGGAAAGAAGAGTCCGCCAGCCAAGGGAATGCCAACAACGTTGTAGGCAAACGCCCAAAATAAATTCTGCTTGATTCCACGCATCGTGAGCTTAGAGAGATGAATAGCTTTCACTAACTTAGAAATATCGCCGTTCAGAAGCGTAATCCCCGCCGTTTCAATCGCAACATCCGTCCCCGTTCCCATCGCAATCCCAACATCGGCCTGCGCAAGTGCCGGCGCATCGTTCACGCCATCCCCCGCCATCGCAACAACGCGACCTTCTTTTTGCAGTACCTGAACGTTTCTCAACTTGTCATCAGGAAGCACCTCGGCTACCACCTCACGAATCCCAACCTCTTTTGCAATCGCAAGCGCTGTATTCTTCATGTCGCCGGTAAGCATCACGACCTGTATACCAAGCGCGTGTAGATCCTTAACCGCCTGCATAGCTTCAGGTTTTATGGCATCCGCCACAAACACCACCGCAACGACTTCTTTCTTCGTAGCAAGCACCACCGGCGTTTTCCCGCGTAACGTTTCTTGCTCAATCAGGCTCGCATCAAACGAAAGACCGAGGTTAACAAGAAGCTTGGTGTTCCCGACAAAATATTCAACGGTATCAACCATTCCCGTAAGCCCCTTTCCTTTAACGCTCACAAAATCCTGAACAGGAGCAAGAGCGATCCCCTTCGTCTTCGCATACTCGGTGATAGCGTGAGCAATAGGGTGTTCCGATTTGCTCTCAAGCGAGGCGAGAACGGAAACCACCTTCTCCTCAGAAAGCTTCGAGAATAGTTGAATATCTACGAGCTCCGGCTTTCCCTTCGTAATGGTTCCCGTTTTATCAACGATCACCGTATCAACCTTGTGAAGACGTTCAAGCGTAGCAGCATCCTTGATAAGAATCCCCTCCTTCGCACCTTTTCCAACACCGACAATAATCGCCGTAGGTGTAGCGAGGCCCAGTGCGCACGGACAAGCAATGACAAGAATCCCAACAAATGAAGTCAATCCATGAGAAAGCGCCTGCGCAAATCCAAGCGACGGAATCCCGAGGACGATCCAAGCGGCAAGCGCCGCAAACGCAAGAACCAGCACGATCGGCACAAACACCGCAGAAATCTTATCCGCCAAAGCCTGAATTGGCGCGCGACTTCCCTGCGCCTCTTCGACCATGTGAATAATCTTCGCAAGCAATGTCTCCGATCCAACCTTCATGGCACGAAACACAAACGAACCAGATGTATTCATCGTCCCCGCAACGACAGAGTCATTCGCACCTTTCTCAACAGGCATAGACTCACCCGTCACCATCGATTCATCCACAAACGAACTCCCCTCCGTAACAACTCCGTCCACCGGAATACTCGCGCCAGGCTTTATCACGATCAAATCACCAACCATCACCTGATCAATAGGCACCTGCTGTTCCTTACCAGCGCGAACGACAAGAGCTGTTTTTGCCTGAAGGTTGAGGAGCTTTTCAATCGCATCTCCCGTCTTGATCTTCGCGCGTGCTTCAAGATATTTGCCAAGCGTAATAAACGCGATCACCACAATCGTCACGTCGTAATAGCTCGTATCAACGTCCACAAACGCTCGGAGAGGCTCCTCAAGCGCGCTAATAATCAGGCTGCACAAGAACGCCGCCGATGTTCCAATACCGATAAGCGTGTCCATATTCGCCTTGCCGTAGCGCAGAAAGCGATACACGCCAAGAAGATA
>CAZLPD010000024.1:0-14475 GCA_964561355.1 uncultured Gammaproteobacteria bacterium | reverse complement strand
CAATTTTTCATGATCTGTATTCATAAAACCATGATACCCCCCTGGGGGTATCATGGTCAAACGTTACAAAGAGCATTCAATGATCATCGGCAGATGATCGGAAAGAGGAAGATCGGGAACAGCGAAGCTCCTCACAGAAACCCCGGAACTCACGAAGGTAAAGTCCGCAAACTCCTGAAACATCATCGGAGGACGACCAAATTCTGGATGGAGAATCTTATGATGCGCTCCACGCGTAGTCTGAATCCCATAATCCTGAATCAAGTTGGAAAAACCTGCACGTTCAAACATCTTCACGCTCTCCGTCTCAGGCAGCAGATTAAAATCACCCATCACCATCTTCTCACCAGAAACCGTAGCAAGAAACTGCAATACGCTCTTCGACTGAGCCAATCGAACAGGCGTATCAAGTTTATCGCCCGGATCAGAAATGCCATGAACGTTGCAGATGGTGAGCGGTTTTTTCTGAGCATCCAGCGTTACAAAAAGAGCATTCTGACCGATAGGATCATCTCCAAGCAACGCGTCACATAAAGAAAATCCACCATGCGCAGCAACATCGATCCCCTTTCGAACAAATGTCGCCAGCCCATTGCGCACAAAAGGACAATCATCGGCCGCCACATCAGGAAGATCGCGCATCGGCGCAAAATAAACAGAAAAATCAGCTAAACGGGAAGAAAGCTCTTGAAGAAGATTCATCCGAAAGCCCTGTGACGTCGCCCCCGGAAGCCCACGACGATCATCCATCACCTCCTGAAAACAGAACACATCCGTATCAAGAGCCTGACGCTCAACAAAGCCCATAAGGGGCTCAAACACGGTTCCACCAAAAACATTCAGAGAGACGATTTTCATACAAAAGAGACTTCTTCAACAAAAACTAATACCGACGGAGAACCGAACCCGAAGAAATAAAAATGCATATCACCCAAGAACAAAGAGACTTCGTTTGGTCGCGAAGTCTCTTTGCACACCCTCTTTAGCGAGGAACCGCGACACTCGTCGCCTCTGTCACGATACTCTCTGCAGAAGAAGGGCTGGCAGAATAGGTAGACTTCACCATGCCAACATCCTTCACCCACCATTCCGTGCCCGTCATCGCTTCTTGACCATCAAATGCGGTGCTAGCAGCAATCTGCATAGCCTCATACTCCCCCGCTGGAACCCGAACACGCACAAGACCAACAGCACGACGCTTAGCCGTAACATCCATCATCACAGGACGAGAAGCTGAGCCCAGAGAATCAGAACCGGCTGGCGGAATGATCATAATAGTAAAACTCGATTGCCAAACAGAACCGGGGCGAATATGCGCAGGCAAAAACTCCCCCTCTGAATGAACCGTCTGAACCTCATAATTACCGGCCGGACCGCCAGGAGACGCGCCCCCCATGTTCACATAACCAGAAGCATATAACCCCCCACTAATACACTTATACTCGACATCACTCGCAATGGGCGCACCCCCACCAGATCGTTCAAAAACCGCCTTCATATGGGCCGAGGTCCCCGTGACACGCGTCACGCGAAGCGCATAATTTCCACCCCCAGACGTCCCCATGCTTGCCGGATACGTGGTGTGATACTGAATAGAATACCCCGCACGAAGTGGGTAATACTCATGGCTACAAGCCATCCCCTCCGGTGGAGTAGGTTCTGTCGTTGTAGCACTCGCACCACCTACGGTAGACGTAGGACGCTCCCCACCACCCCGACAACCAACTCCTGTAAAGACAATCAGGCCCGTAAGAAAAAGTACTCGAGCAAAAGAAGATGTACGCATAAAATAGAAGAATAGAGCCATTCTACCCTATTTTAGGGATAAAAGACAGCCATTGCGAAACAAGCAACCTCTTTGCTAGGCTAAAAATATCTTTATGCAACCAACTCCTTTCGTAGAGGGATCATGGCAAATCCACATAGATGTAAAGGATTTTATCGAACGCAATATAGCACCCTACGAAAAAGAGCCGTCATTCTTAGCAACGAAGAGTCAAAAAACAACGACACTTTGGGAAACAAGCACGCAGTATCTCCAAAAAGAACGGGAACGTGGCGGTGTATACGCCATAGATACCAAAACCATCTCAACCGCAACAAGCCACGCACCCGGATACATCGACATATCTTCAGAGATCATCATAGGCCTACAAACAGACGAACCCCTCAAACGAGCCATCAAACCCTTCGGCGGGTGGCGAACCGTAGAAAAAGCCTGCTCTCATTACGGATACACACTCGACCCCAACATCACGAATCTCTGCACCTCCTACAGAAAAACACACAATGACGGCGTCTTCGATGTCTATACCGAAGAAATGCGCGCCTTCCGACGCTGCGGATTAATCACCGGCCTCCCCGACAACTATGCCCGCGGAAGAATCATCGGGGATTATCGCCGCGTAGCACTCTACGGCACGACGCGACTTAAGGCAGAAAAAGAAAAAGACCGTGCACGCATTGCGCTGGAGACAGAAGATCAGATACGTCTAGCGGAAGAAATTGCCGAACAAATACGTGGACTAACACAGATGGAATGCATGGCAAAAACGTATGGATGCGACATACGAGAACCAGCCAAAAACGCACAAGAAGCCGTGCAGTGGCTCTATCTGAGCTACCTCGCTGCCATCAAAGAGCACGACGGAGCGGCAATGAGTCTAGGAAATATATCTGGATTCCTCGATATTTTTATTGAACGCGACATTAAAAACGGCACCCTCAACGAAGAAGCCGCCCAAGAGCTTATTGATCAACTTGTAATCAAACTCCGCCTTGTGCGGCACCTACGAACACCGGAATACGCGGAAATCTTCGCTGGAGACCCGACCTGGGTCACAATCGCACTAGCAGGAAGCCTTCAAAACGGAGCCACGCGCGTCTGTAAAACAGATTATCGATTTCTACAAACACTCTACAACCTAGGACCCGCCCCCGAACCAAACCTCACCGTGCTGTGGTCCACGAATCTCCCACCCGCCTTCAAAACGTTCTGCGCAAAAGTATCCATCGATACCTCCGCCATTCAATTTGAGAACGACGATCTCATGAGCAAAACGCGAGGAGTACACGACTATGGCATTTCCTGCTGCGTGTCCATGCTAGAGACAGGAAAGGAAATGCAGTTTTTTGGAGCGCGCTGCAATCTCCCAAAAATGCTTCTTCTAGCAATAAACGCGGGCAGAGACGAAGAAAGTGGAACCGTTCTCATCCCCAACATCGCCGCCTTACCCGACGGACCCCTGGATATTGAAACAGTGCAAGCGCGATTCAACGCGGTATTAGGCTACACCGTCGACGTATACGCTCGCATGATGAACATCATTCACTTCATGCACGACAAGTACTACTACGAAAGAATGCAGATGGCCCTCATCGATTCAGAACCAAAACGACTCATGGCCTTTGGCATAGCCGGACTGAGTACATGTGTCGACTCCCTCTCAGCCATCAAGCATGCACGAATACAAGCAAAACGAGATGAGCGCGGATTAACAAAAACATTTCAGCAAGAAGGAACATACCCAGCCTACGGGAACGATGACGACAACGTCGATGTGCTGGCACAAAATATCGTTCAAGCTATTCACGCCCGGCTTTCAACACAATCACTCTACCGCAAAGCGCGCCCAACCCTTTCCGTGCTCACCATCACCTCAAACGTCATGTACGGACAAAAAACCGGGGCAACACCAGACGGAAGAAACGCCGGAGAACCGTTTGCACCCGGCGCAAACCCATATCACGGCCGCGAGACACACGGCGTGATCGCGAGCTTAAACTCTGTCGCAAAACTCCCCTGGAACATCCTCGAAGACGGCATCTCAAACACCATCACCTTTACTCCGATGAGCTTAGGAGCAGACTTGGAAACGCAACAAACAAACCTCGTATCACTCATAGAAGGCTACATGGAAAAACAAGGCCATCACCTCAACATCAACGTACTCAACCGAAAAACATTGGAAGATGCGATGAGTCATCCAGAAGCATACCCGTCTCTTACGATACGCGTATCCGGGTATGCCGTGCTCTTCGTAAACCTATCACGCGCTCATCAAGAAGAAATCCTCGCACGCACATTTCACGCACAGGTATAACGTATGAATATTCGCCTGCATTCATTGGAAACCTTCGGCGTCCACGACGGACCAGGCATTCGTCTCGTGCTGTTTTTGCAAGGATGTCAATTCCGCTGCCTCTACTGCCACAACCCGGACACGCAATCACACGCAGGCGGAACACAAAAAAGCGTAGACGATATCGTTACCACGCTCAAAAAACAGCTCCCTTATATAAAACATGGAGGATTAACTGTGTCCGGAGGGGAACCAACACTGCAGACTCAAGCCCTGATAGAGCTCTTCAAACAAGCAAAAAACCTCGGGATCCATACCGCGCTTGATACAAACGGCGGAATACACACACAAGCCACAAAAGAGCTGTACACCCTCACGGACCTGTTGATATTAGATGTGAAGCACATCGACGCAGCAGAGCACAAAAAACTCACCGGACATGACAACAGCGCCACACTGCAAAACGCCCACTTCCGCGAAGAACAAGGAAAACCTCAGTGGCTACGCTACGTGCTCGTACCCGGATGGACAGACCAACCCGAATCCCTTCACGCCTGGGGAAGCTATTTTAAAACATTCCACTCTGTAGAGCGCGTAGAACTGCTCCCCTACCACACATTAGGAATTCACAAATACGATCTACTCGGGAAACCGTACCCTCTAAAACACCTACGCGAAGCCTCTTCAGAAGACTTAGCCCAGGCAAAAGGAATACTAGACACCTACCTCCCTCATAAAGTCCACACTCGCGCACGACCACCTATGGCGTCTGAGTAACATTCGGCACACGCACCATCATCATATTTGTATACGTGTTTTTTGGATCGCGAGCAATTTGAAAATGAATTTTTGAAGCAGCATCCTGAAAATCAACCAGCTTCATTTGCACACCATCCCCGATCTCGTTCGCTTTTGTGAACCCTTTCGTCTGATAAAACGTCTCCAACCAGTGGAACACCGTCGCCACGTCATCCCCCGTATTCTGACTTGTCTGGTACGAATTCTGCTGAGAGTCCTTGAGGACCAGGAGCGTTTTCGTCGCATTCGGATAGCGTGGGATATCCTGAGGAAACGTGTCTGGAATAGTCGCGTTATCACCTCCACTCAACACATCTCCCGTCTGACGATCCGTGAGCGAAACACTAGAATCGTTAGAAGAAACGGCGATACGAGATCCGCACCCAGAAAATAGAAGAGCTGACAACACACCAGCAACCATCACGCCCTGCGAAGAAAAACGATGAGACATATGTTGATAGGATAAAGAAAGAGAGCTCTAAACACCAGGCGGCGGGTGTCCAAGGACATTCGTCCGTGCTCTACTATGGGGTAACATATGCGTCCCCTCTTCTACCACCTCTTCACAACGATCATCGCCTGCTTTCGCGGCACATCACTCGCCATACAGCTTATTGCCGCAGCGTTAACCTACATCATCGTGATGAGCGGCGCTGATTGGGCGTACTTCGTCGCAACACGCACACACATATTGCACAAGATCTTTCTACCAGCGCTTATCATCGGAGGACTCTTCCCTATTGGAGGCTCGCTTCTGCTGCTTGCCGTGGGCTATCTCCGCAAGAATGCTCGCATGATAAACAGTGCCTGGGCCGTGGGACAATCCGTCCTCCTAGGAATCTCCATCTCCTCCTTCTACAAAGCCTTCACCGGTCGACTACAACCCAACGTAAGAGACGCCATCGTAGATATCAGTCACACATTCCGCTTTGGCGTACTACGCGGAGGCGTATTCTGGGGCTGGCCCTCTTCGCATACAACCATCGCCTTTGCGATGGCGATGACCATCGCGTGGCTCTACAGAAAACACCGCGCAGTCCCAATCCTCGCCATCATGTACGCACTCTATATTGGCATCGGCGTAGCCACCGTCGGCATTCACTGGCTCTCTGAAGCCGTCGCAGGCACCCTGATCGGAAGCGTGATCGGCATCCAAGTCGGCAAACGCTTCGAGCAACGGCTGACTACGTCCATCGCTTCCCGTGCATAAGCATATCGACCGCCTTTTCGAGCGAACCAGCCGGAGTCACCTCGCCTCCATTCACGAAGAAGATTTCATCCGCATGCTCAATCGTGTTTAAGCGGTGGGCGATGATCACAACCGTCGTTTCTGAAGGCAACTTCTTGAGAGCCGCATCCAAAAGCTGCTCGGTAACCGTGTCGATGTTCGCGGTAGCCTCATCCAGAATCAACAACGTCGGCTTACGCAAAATAGCGCGCACAAACGCGATCAATTGACGTTGCCCCAAGCTAATCGCATCCGCACCCACCTGAACACGTGTATCGAGTCCTTGTTCAAAATTCGTAAGCAGCTCTCCAAGACCAGATTGCGCCAACACGGTAAGACGTTCCTCTTTTGACGAAGCGGCGTGAGCCTCGTTCCCATAAAAAAGGTTATCCAATAACGTCCCACTAAAGAGAAACGGCTCCTGCAAAATAAATCCGATATCCTGTACACGTTCCGCGGGTGGACATGAACGAATATCCCGACCATGCAACAGCACGACACCCTCCGTCGGATCATACAACCGCGCCATAAGTGAAGCCGTAGTGGTCTTTCCCCCACCCGTTGGCCCAACGAGTGCATAGGTTTTGCCACGTTCGAGAGAGAAGGTGACGTGTTTTAACACATCCTTTCCATCTGGATAGCGAAACGACACCTCTTTGAATGCGAGCACCGGAGCCGAAGCAACAGCCTCCTGCGACGGAAGCATACCCATGTCCGAAGAGAGATTCAGCACTTCCGAAATACGATCGAAAGCCGCTAACGCTTGCTGGAACGAAGACCACACGGTCGCCAACTGGCGAAGAGGCGTGTAGAAGTTGCTCACGTACAAGAAGAATCCTACCAGCAACCCAATCGTCACCTGCCCAGAAGAGACCAAGGCAATTCCATACAAAAGCACGATAAGTTGAGCAGAGCTCGAAGCGAGTGCATAGATAGGCACGAAGATGCTATTCGCGATACCAGCGGAGATCGAAGACGTTGTATTTTCGATATTCACCTCACGAAACTTCTCTCGAAAATAATCCAAGCGGTTGAACGCGACAATCACTTTAAAATTCTGCAGGCTCTCCTGAATCTCGGCACTCATGCTTCCAAGCGTCTGCAAACTTCTCGCGTTCTTCCGCTTCACCCACGGCGAAACAAGTCTCGTGATGATCAGCACACCAACCGCAGGCAAGAGCGATGCCACCCCCAAACGAACATGAAGTACGACCAGGAAAACGGCTGCTCCAAGAATCAAAAAGAAGTTTCCAATAAACTGCATCAACGCCTGCGCAAAGAACTGGTTGAGTCGATCCGTGTCGTTATTAATACGAGAAATCAAATCCCCCACCTTGTTCTGATTAAAGAACGCAACAGGCAATGATTGAAGCTTCGTAAAAATCTCGTTACGCAATCCGAACAGCACGCGTCGACCAACCGTTCCCATACGAATCGTTTGCGTGTAGCTCGCCACAAGTCCAACAAGATAAATACCCAGCAACACAAGGGCAGACCAAGCCACCCCCGTAAACTGTTTCGTCTGCACGTACGCATCCACCGCGTGACTAATCACAACCGGAGCAACCAATACAGAGATCGTATTCAGAAAGATCGCCAAAAGCGCGATCGTCAACCCTCGTCGCTCTCGTGCAAGCAACGGAACAAACCGTCGAAACACGTCGAGCACTCCCGCACGCGCCTCCGTAGAAGACGCCTGACTATTCAGCTTGTAATTCATATGAGTGCGTACTGTGTTGTGATTCGTAAATCTGAACATACTCCGGACACCCCTCCATAAGCTCCGTATGCGTTCCCTTCGCCAAGAGTTCTCCCTCCATAAGAAGAAGGATCTGGTCGTATCCCTCCACGGGAGCGATCTTTTGTGTCACGGAGACGAGCGTAATATCTGGATAGTTCTTCTGAACATTGTCCAAGATACGCCGCTCCGTTCTCGCATCCATGCGCGCGGTAAAGTCATCCAACAACAAGACATTCGGACGAAGGGCGAGCGCTCGCGCCAGCATCACACGCTGCTTCTGCCCACCAGAAAGACTCGTTCCCCGCTCAGACACGATCGTATCCAACTTCTCCGGAAGCGTATCCACGAAATCGGAAAGCTCAGCCGTCGCAATCGCCTGAGCAAGATCCTCATCCTTTACCGTATTACTAAACGCAATATTCTCTCGCAAAGTAAGGTTGAACAGAATACTGTCCTGAAACACAAACCCAATCTGCGCATGGAGACTCACAGGATCATACTCAGACAACACTCGTCCATCGTAGGTGATAGATCCACGATCCGGTCGAATAAGGCCCGTAAGCAAATAAAGCAGCTGCGTCTTTCCTGCGGCAGTCGGCCCAATAATCGCCGTGCGCGTTCCAGCCGGAATAGTAAATGAGACATCCTTAAGCACAGATGTTTGCCCATACGTAACGCTCACATCCGTAAACACGATATTTCCTCCCGCACGAGCCTTAGCCTTCCCAAGCTCTGCCGGGGCCGGCGCAGAAAGCACTTCGTAGATACGTTGATACGAAGCCGACGCCTGCGCGATCACATTACTCATGAATCCAAGCACCAAGATAGGAAAGATCAGGATCACCAAATAATTGTTGAACGCCGTAAAATCCCCCAGCGTCATCGATCCCTGAATCACAAAATGGCCGCCTAAAAGCAAGATGCTCAGAACAGCCGCATTCGTAGAAAACGTAATCACCGGAATGAGCGACGCGAACAGGCGGAGAATCCGCAGACTCACGTCTCTCGCCTCGGTATTGGCAGCAACAAACTTCTCATGTTCCGCGCGTTGCGTATTCAACAACCGGATAAGCGCGGAACCCAAGATGCTTTCGTTGATAACCTTATTCAACCAATCAATCGCTTCCTGCGAGACCTTGAAAAGGACGCGCACTTTTTTGAAGATAAAAAAGAACGTACCTCCAATAATCGGCACAACCAAAAGCACGATCGACGCCAACCTCCAATTGATCGACAAAAGAAGCGCGCTCGCACCAATAATCAAAAAGACGGAAGACACGATCGATGCCACCGCCTGAGCCACAAACATCTTCACCGCATCAATATCGGAGGTAAGATTTGTAAGGAGTTTTGCGGGCGTTAAGCGCTGAATGAACGGATAATCTTGCTCAGAAATCTTCGCAATCAATCGCAAACGCAAATCACGCGCAACAAGCTCAGACGCATACACCTGCACAACACCCTGCGCATAGGTGAAGAGAAAGATCCCAAGAATCACGAAAAGGAATTTGCTAAGGATCGATACCATGACGAATCCACCATTCGTATACGCATCGATACCGCTAGCAATCATCTTTGGCACGACCAGATTGAGGCCATTAGCCAGGACCGTAAGCACGACAAGCGCCACGATAAACCATCTATACGGTTTAAGGAGAGCAAAAAGACTCGGTCCTTTCTTTGAGGGAGATGCTGGTTTCATAGGTATGTCTTACCTCAATAATACCAGGTCGTATACAGGGAATAGGTATATCTAGGGGTGTACGCTGCATTTTTCCTCACAACAGAGCCATAAAAAGAACCAAAATCTGACACGCGTACCCTCGCACACCTCTCATCCAGCACGAGCTAGGACAATCTCCGCACCTCGATTGACGATACGCCTCATGTTATATATACTTAGATTATCTAACCATATACTTCGAAGATCGAAATATCATGGTTTTTCCCTTTTCTATGGCCACCCCCGAATCACGACAACTCACCCATCTCCTCATCACCCTTACACGCATGCTCCACGAGCAAATCAAACGTCGTGTGAGCAAGCAGCCCCTCTCCTCCATGCAGGTACATGCCCTATCCCTCATCGATCGAGAAGCTCCCCTTATGCGTGACCTCGCCCGTGAGCTCACGATCACGCCTCCTTCCGCCACCACACTCGTGGGCGGACTCGTACGCGCAAACCTCGTCACACGCGTGCCAGATGCAAAAGACCATCGCGCGCTCCACCTCAAGCTGACCACTCGCGGCAAACAAGTACTCAAGCAACGACTAGAAGCGGTAGCAGAAGGCATGGAACACGTCACCAACATCCTCAAACCATCGGAACGAAAAACCTTCATTCGTCTCATGGAAAAAGTCGTAGCCACACGCACTCACCATTCCTAACCCCTATGAATACCAAAAACCGCATCATCTTTGGCGCAACGGCCGTCGTATTAATGGGAGGCTCCATCGCCCTCTCCTACACGCTTCTCAAACCAAAGCCGGTAGAAAAAAACTTCGTCACCGCCGAAGCACATCACATCAAAGAAATAGTGCACGCCGACGGCACGATAAAACCCGCCCAAAGCGTGGATCTTTCGTTTGAGCGCGGTGGACGCATTGCACGCATCTACAAAAACGTGGGCGATAACGTAAAAGCAGGCGAGGTTCTCATGGAACTCGAGAACGGAACGGAAGCTACTCTCGTCTCTCAAGCTCGCGCGCTCCTCGAACAGCGCCGTGCCGGAGCGAGTGAAGCCGAAATCAATATCTACAAAGCAGCCGTGGATATCGCAAAGGCAGATACCGAAAAAACCAAGACGGACACACAAGCATTGATCATGACGGCACAAGCCGCGTTGGAAACCGCACAAAACAACCTCAAACTCGCTTCCGGCGGAGACCAAAGCCAAATCGTCGAGCAAGCCTACGAATCAACGCTCGCGACATTGCAAGCCGCGATCCCGCAAATGGACAACGGCCTCAATCAAGCCGATGCCGTGCTTGGCATTGATCACACCTCAGCGCTCATCAACCTCCATCTTTCCGCGCTTGATGAAACAAAGCTCGCAAACGCGAGAAATCAATACACACAAACAAAAGCACAGGTCCAACTCCTCCGCACAAGCGTTCCCGCTCTCACATCAACCGCATCCCATGAAACGATCGATACAACCATCGCGAGTGAGGAAGCAACGCTCAAAACACTCAATCAACTCTTGAGCTCCGTTTCGGATGTCTTAAAAGCCACGCCATCAGGAGGCGCTTCCGATCAAGCAACGCTCGCCACCATGCAAACAACCACCCAGCAGGTTCGTAGCACCCTTAGCGCGCAATCAACACAGCTCGTGACGGCGAAGCAAGCCATCGAAAACGCGAAGAACAGCCTAAATACCTACGCCATCGCCTACAACAAAGCGGTGCGCGATCTTGCCAACACGCAAGCATCAGCCGCAAGCCTCGTCCACTTAAAGGAAGCTGCGTACCAACAAGCCGTAGCCAACCTCGCCAACAAAACACAACCAACACGCTGGACAGACCTCGCTCCCCTGCGCGCATCGCTCGACGCTGCATCCGTCGCGTATGACAAAACCCTCCTACGCTCACCTATCGATGGAATCGTGAGCACGCAAAGTGGCAAAACGGGTGCGATCATAAGTCCCAACATTCCAACCCTATCCGTCATCAACAACTCAAGCTTTCAATTGGAAGCGCTCGTCCCAGAAACAGATCTAGCCAAGATCAAGACGGGAAACGCGGCAAGCATCACAACAGACGCTTACGGAACGGCTACTCCATTCGCTGCCACCGTCGTCGCGATCGATCCAAACGTATCAACCCTAAACGGTGTCACGGGCTACAAAGTGACCTTGCAATTCTCGCAAAACGATGACCGCATCAAAGATGGATTAACCGCCAACGCCACCATCACCACACAAGAGAAGGATGCACCGATCACCCTTCCAGAACGCTCACTCCTCCAAAAAAACGGCGCCTTCGTCGTACTCGTAGAGGGTACAGACGGACAAACAAAAGAACAGACCGTACAAGTTGGCGTACGTAGCTCCGATGGATGGAGAGAAATCGTCTCTGGAGTAAACACAGGTGATCACGTCCAAGACTTTGGGAACTAACCATCTACTATGTCTCAAAACACTGAACAAAAAATCCTCAAGCAAGAAGAAAAGATTCTCCAAACAGAACAGGAGATCCTGAAGGAGATAAAAAGCGAGGAAAAAGATCTTCGTAAAGCCGAGCGTCGCGTCACCATGATCGCCTACGCCCTCTTGATAGTAACCGCTCTCGGGATCAGCGGTGCTGCCTACTGGAAATACGCTTCATCGCGCGTCAGTATTGATGCCGCCCACATTTCCGCCCCGATCGTGGACCTCGGAACCTCCGTACCTGGCACCCTTCAAGAGATCGACGTACATCCAGGAGACATCGTGCTTCCAGATACGGTCGTCGCACGTGTAGGCAACACCGCCATTAAAACAAGGGTCGGCGGATTAGTGATAGCCACGCAAAACGAGATCGGAAAGCGCTTCAACCCAGGCGAAGCCGTTGTCTCGATGATTGATCCACGAGAACTCCGCGTGGTTGGTCAGCTCGAAGAAGACAAAGGCCTCAAAGACGTACGCGTAGGCCAACAGGCCACATTCACCGTGGATGCGTTCGGTTCACGCACCTTCTACGGCATCGTAGATAGCGTAAGCCCAACCTCGCGTGAATCCGGCATCGTCTTCAACATTTCCGACAAGCGCGAAACAAAAAGCTTCGACATTAAAATCCGTTTCGACATCAACGCCTACCCAGAACTCAAAAACGGCATGTCGGCAAAAATGACCATCCTGCAATAACATGGAACCAGCCATCGCCACGCCAGCCCCAAAAAACGACAACCTCCGTTGGCTCGTGTTGTTAACCGTGATCGTCGGTACATTTCTTGGACGTCTCGACCAGACCATCGTCAACCTCGCGCTCCCCAAGATCATTCAAGAGTTCGGCATCACCGTCTCCTCCGCAGGCTGGATCGCCACCGCCTACATTCTCGCCAATGCCGTCTTCGTACCCATCTGGGGCAAACTCGGCGACACGATTGGTCGTAAAAAAGTCTACATCCTTGGCTTCTCGATCTTCATTCTGGGCTCCGTGCTCGCAGGTCTCGCGTGGAATCTCCCATCGATGATCGTGTTTCGCGTCATCCAAGCCATCGCCGGCTCCGCAGACTACCCAACCGCAATGGCTATCATCGCCGTTACCTTCCCGGCCGGAAAACCACGCGCCCAAGCGCTTGGCTTGTGGTCTGCATCCTTCGCCGCTGCTGCCGTGTTCGGTCCGCTCATAGGTGGTCCGCTCATCGACCACTTCAACTGGCGATCCGTGTTCCTCATCAATCTCCCCATCGGCATCATCGGCCTCCTCATGGCCATGAAGTTCATCAACGAATCGACATCGGAAAAGAAAACCATGCGCTTCGATTGGTGGGGCGCGATGACATTAGGCGGAGCCCTAGCCTCGCTCGTGCTTGTGCTTGATAAGGGGCTGGATTGGGGATGGCTTTCCACAAACAGCCTAGCCGCCTACACAGCTGTCATCATTCTAAGCATCACCTTTTACTTCATCGAGCAAAATCATCCTGAACCGATGATTGATTTCAAGTTTTTCAGAAACAGCATCTTTGTAAACGCTATCGTCAACAACTTCATCGTCTTCATGGGCATGATGGGCAGCATGTTTCTTCTTCCCGTCTTTGCGCAGACCTTCTTAGGCTACAACGCCTCCGAAACAGGCTACCTCTTCATGCCAATGGCCGCAGCCATGATGCTCGCTGCGCCACTAGGAGGCGCTCTCACAGGCCGAGTACAGCCACGCCTCGTGATCGCCGCGAGCACCTTTGTCACAGCGATCGGTCTCTATCTCTTCTCGTTTCTAGATCCACGCTCAACCGCGCTCGACATCATCGTTCCCCTCTCCATCATGGCCTTTGGTCTAGGCTTTGGGATGGCACAACGTACCAACATGATCGCCGCCGCCGTCCCAGAAAACGAAATCGGCATCGCCTCATCCATCCTAGCTCTCGCCCGCAACATCGCCGGTGCATTCGGCATCTCCGTCTTCGGCACAATCTTGAGCAATAGCGTCACTTCTCACCTCTTCGGCATCTCGGAATCAAGCGCCATCCACAGCCCAAGCCTCTACGCACAGCGAGCAGGCGTCTCCCTCATCATCCTCAAAGCCCAAATCTCCTCCTACGGCAGCGTATTCATAACAGCCAGCGCCATCGTCTTCGTAGGCGCTATCTTCTCGCTCTTCATCAACATCAAGAAAGAAAAAACCGACGTGGAGGTATTCGTGGAGTAAGGGATTGGAAAAGCCTTCCTCTCTTTTTTGCGTACCTGATAAGATACACAGATGAAATTTCATACACCTCCGCCCAAAGAAAAGATCTTCGCCTTCCAAAAAGTCCTCAAGGTGATCGTTTCATGTTTTCTATTCCTCTTGGGCTGCTGGCACCTCTACCAGAGCTATGTGATCGCAACAGGCACAAGCAAACACGCCACTTCCGAAGCACTCACCTCGCTCTTCTTCGGTATCCTCACCTTCAGCCTCAGCGCCTTCCTCTACGCCAACCGCACGAA
>CAZLPD010000023.1:13850-17756 GCA_964561355.1 uncultured Gammaproteobacteria bacterium | reverse complement strand
CCTCGAACGAGCCTTCGTGGGCGCCGATCGCTGGCTCCAAACGGTTCGTGGACGTCTCGACATGAGTGCCTCACGAGCCCTAGAGAGCGCCCGTGTCTGGCAAGAGCGTCTCGTACAGCGCGTGGACACCATGGAGCGCATCATTCGCTCCGCTGATCCAGAGCTCATCCTTCGCCGTGGCTATGCCCTCGTAACCGGCGCAGAAGGCCAAGTGGTGGTTCACGCCGCGCAGGCCAAACCCGGTGACGCCTTGTCCCTTCGCTTCGCAGATGGCAAGGTGGATGTACGAGTAAAAGAAGAAAAAACCAACAATCTTCGCTTATTCTCGTAATACGTTTTTATGGCCAAAAAGAAATCCGATATCGACTTCGCTGCAAGCTTCCAGGAACTGGAAGAGATTACGCGTTGGTTCGAGCGTGGCGAGCCAGATCTTGAACAAGGTCTCCAAAAATTCGCCCGCGCCAGCGAGCTCTCCAAGCTCTTGCGCGAACGTCTTACCGAGGCAGAGAATGTGATTAAAGAAGCCAGACAATAAAACGTCTTTTGATTCTTGTATCCCAATCATATGTATCTTCTCGTCCGTCTATTTCTAAACGCGCTTGCGGTCATGGTGGTGGCAAGCCTCGTGCCGGGCGTCACGATCCAGAATTTTCCCCAGGCGTTCATTGCCGCGCTCATTCTCGGCATCGTAAACGCCCTGCTTCGTCCAGCGCTCATCATCCTCTCGTTGCCAGTAAACATCCTCACCCTCGGATTCCTCACGCTCATCATCAACGCGCTCATGTTCTGGTTGGCGGCTTCCATTTCCCCAGGGTTCCACGTAGCCAACTTCAGCGCCGCCTTCTGGGGCGCGCTTGTCTTCTGGATCGTGTCCTGGCTTACAAATTGGTTGATCTTCGCGGAATAACGTAGGCATAGACGGCAAAAATGAAGCGTAGGAATGATAAAACGTTCAATAAGTACGTAGGTCTAAATGCACAGGAGGCTGTGCTTTGGAGTGAGTTGATACAGAAAGGACCGCTAACCATTAGTCAGTTAGCGGTCCTTTCAAAATGCAGTCGTCCGACAGTGTACAAGTACCTCCAGGTTTTTAAGGAGCGCGGTCTCGTGAGCACACAAAAAAGAGGAAAACGTCGGTTGTTTGAGGCGAGTTCTCTCAATGCGGTAGAGCGCTGGTATGCATCACGACAAAGGCGCGGCGCTAAGGATGTTGTAGAAAAAAAGAACGAAAAAAAAGAGGGGAGTGATGTGCAGATATATAGAGGCAGAGAACTCTCTCGCGTGTGGGAGATGGTGCTAGATGAGACACCAAAAAAGGGAATATTTTACCGATATGACGGATACGGAAAGGGGGTATCTGTAGCCGAGTATATCCCCCAGGATAATTACGCTCGCATAGAAGCAAAAAAAGTGGAAAGGTTCGTCATAACGAATCAGGTTCTTCGAAAGAGTTCATACAAAAAAAGAATCGAATGCGCCTCACGCATGCTTCCGCTATCGGCGGGGGAGTTTGAGCAGGGCGTGACGCATATTTTATTTGGGGAAAAAATGGCAATGATCGATATAAAAAATAAAATCGCATTCGTCATCCATAATAAAAACATCGTGGAATACCACCGAGAGCTATTTAAATGGACGTATAGGCAGCTGCCAGAATAACTGTAAAAGATTCTTTACATAATAAGAGAGAAAACACACAGGCGCATCAAGGCCTGCTAGTCTCTGGTGGAGGGAAGCCTCAGAAGGAGCGGAGTCATGTATTTTGGAAACGAAGATCGTGGCAAGAAGTGGGTCGAGGATTATGGCGAGGTGGCGCTGTATCTGTGGGCGCCTCGCGGCGAGCTGCACAAGTATGTGACGCAGGCAGATCTCGCGGAAGCGACGGTCGACAACCTGGGAAACGTGACCCTTCACATCTGTGAAGGGGGATACTATCCCGAGGACTACGATCACTACATGGACTGGTCGTACGCGATGTACGCTCATACGCGTCGCTACCAGGTAACGATGCCGGTGGACGTACTGAGATACGATGCTATGCGCGGTTTCATCCGGCATCGCGGTGCTCACCCGCCTTTGATTGAGCGCGCTCGCTATCCAGAGCTCCCCGAATGGTTCATCGAGAAGAAGCGCAGAATCACGGAGCTTGATACTCAGACCAAGGCGCACAAGCTGCTTCTCGAGGAGGGGGAGAGGGTGAGAATCGTGTCGCTCAAGGCTCGAGAGCCGTTCGGTTCACCGGTGGTGGATCTGGTAAACCACGTACATGCAATGTGGTTCTACATGACCTCCATGGCCGTAGCCGACAGGGTGGATGGATACCGCCATCCTATGGAGGCGTGGGACGCCATGGTGAATCGCTCAACGGGCGACAAGATGTACCGAGATGGATTCACGGCAGAGGCTGAGCTCGTCGCCGTTCCCGCGGGGGCGATCCTCGACGAAGAGATGTTGCGGGAGCCCTACGATGGCTCCTGGCAATACGGAGATCTGATCGATTATCTCGCCCTCACCAGAGGCGTTCATCTGTGGGGAATGGACGTCGTCTGTCTCGGGGCAGGAGTTCTTTCAGAATGGGAGTCTCGACAAGGATCAGAAGGGTCTCGTCGCGATCAGGCACGGGAGTTCGTCGTCTTCGGCGAAGAATATCCAGGGTGTCGATGGATGCGTCGAGCCAAAGTAGGCAGCTCACTCACCTCTGCAAAGCGCGAAGGCAAGGAACGTCCCTGCTTCCTGCTGCGTGTACATGGTAGGCGTCGAGGGGAGGTTGATGAGGGGTAGAGGGTTTGCCCCAGCTTCGTTTTTCCATTAGGCTGCCAGAAGCTATGGAACATGCCCCTATCGTCATCTCCCTCGGGGGATCGCTCATCGCCCCGCCAACGGGGATCAACACAGAATTTCTGAAAGCGTTTCGCCAATTAATCACCGACGAGGTGAAGAAGGGCAAACGCTTTATTTTTATGATCGGCGGTGGGTCAACTGCGCGCATCTACATGCACGCCGCCAAAGAAGTCGCCCCGCTTGAAGAGGAGGATATGGACTGGCTCGGGATTCACGCCACCCGTATAAACGCGCATCTTCTGCGCACCGTGTTCCGTGCCCATGCCCACCCAGTCGTCCTCAAAGACCACCGCCGTCGCGTGCCCTACACCAAACCTATCCTGATCGGTGCCGGCTCCCGTCCAGGCCGCTCAACCGACGATGGAGCCGTGCGTCTCGCCAAGCTCTACGGCGCTGAGATGGTCATCAACCTTACCAACGTCGAACGCGTCTACGACAAAGACCCTGCCAAGTTCATGGATGCCGTTCCATTCGATACGATCTCCTGGCACGACTTTCGCAAGATCGTTGGCAAAAAATGGTCGCCAGGCATGAACGCGCCATTTGATCCGATTGCTTCAACCTTCGCCGCCAAGCACAAACTCAAAGTAGTGATCGCCAAAGGCACGGATCTCATGAACCTCAAAAAGATCCTCGAAGGCAAATCATTCGTTGGAACAATCATCGAATAAGAAGTACAAGCACGATCGCCCCTCTCCTTCGTCATCCTGGCCGAACCGTCTTTTTATTTTGTCGTCTCGACCGGAACGAAGTGGAGTGGAGAGACCCTGGTCCATCCGAACGACCAAGATCCCTCCACTACGTCGAACTCCGGTCGGGATGACAAGCGAGTAAAGAGGAAATTACATGTGGGCTCCGGTACTATCCCTTCTTCGCGCTTCCAAACAGATTGATCTTGTATTTTGCAACCTCGGTCATAAGCAAACTCGCTGGTTCAAGAAGCTTGCGTGGATCAATCATCTGAGGAAGATCATCGGTCGCCTCGCGAATACCTGCGGTGAAAGCTAGGCGAAGATCTGTATCGATGTTGATCTTGGAAACACCGAGCTTGATCGCTTTTTTAAT
>CAZLPD010000023.1:0-13750 GCA_964561355.1 uncultured Gammaproteobacteria bacterium | reverse complement strand
GCCCACTTCACAACCTGCTTGGTAATCCGTACGTTCTCGGCGTAGGGGAGCGCTGATCCATCAAACATGACGCTCGTGTATCCAGATTGAATCGCAGCGCGAATCACATCGAGGTTCTTGCCGTGGTCGAGGTGCAAGACGACAGGAATCTTCGCCTTCGCCGCTACGCGTACCATAGCGATCAGGTAATCCATGCCGGCGTATTCGATAGCACCTTCGCTCGTTTGCACGATGATGGGTGATCGCAGTGTCTCGGCCGCACGCATTACGGCCTTGAGCATCTCAAGATCGTTCACGTTAAACGCGGGCACGGCGTATCTACCGGCGCGAGCCTTTTTGAGAATGGGGAGAGAGGGGACGAGCATAAATATTAGGCGATACGTTTCGGTTGAATGGCTTTAAATGTACGCAGAACCTTCTCGAGCTTCCCCTTCGAAAGTAGTCCGGCCTGCGGACCGATAAACTGCACAACGCTCCATGCCTGAGCCGTTCCATAGCGCAGCGCTTCCGCGATGCTTTTGCCTTGTGAGCGGGCGTAAGAAAAGGTCGTAGCAAAACTATCACCAGCCCCCGTACGCTCAATAACTTTTCCAGGAAAGATAGGACAATGCCAAGCGCCATCTTCATTCATCGCGTACGCTCCGTTCTGGCCATCCGTGATCAAAGCCGTCCGCATCCCGCACGCAAACATCTCCTCAAGAAGTTGGGGAACAGGCGTAGGCTCACAGCCGAGTAAAAACTCTGCCTCTTCTTTATTCACGGCAAACACCTCCGAACGAGCCACGATAGGCATGATGGCCTTGAGTCCACGACGGAGCTGATGTGTGCCGGGGTTAAACGTGACTCGCGTCTTCGGATGATGTTTAAGGTATGTAAGAAGAGAGCGTTCGAGCGCCTCGTGTCCCTTTCCGAGTGAGCTGTAATAAATCCACTTCGCCTCCGGCAAGGGAGGAAGGCGGTACGTATAAGGTTGGTGATACACCAAAATAGTGCGTTCACCCTTAAAAGAAAGGATGGTCGAATAGTTGGTCTCAAGTTTTTTGTCGCGAGCAACTAAATGCGTAGCGATTCCTTCCTCCCGCCAATGATCCAAAATCATGTAGCCAGATTGATCATGACCAACGGTGCTCACCATCGCAGTTGCTTGATCAAGGCGCGAAAAACCCACCGCCGCATTCGAAGAATTCCCAGCGCCAGGAATCTTCACGACGCCTTCTACCGGAACCTTCTCTCCGTAGGGGAGACTAAGTAGACAGTGGGTACGATCAAGCCGACAAGAAACACTCGCCTCATGGATGGTGACGAACACATCAAGCATGCAGTCACCAATAGCGAGGACATCAAAGGACGAACGTGGCATATCAAGCGCAATCATACCATCCAGTCGTCGTCTTGTCCTTTAGGCGTGCACGATCTATGCTGAATGCATATGCAAAAGAAATCCTCTCACTTAGGCGTCGGTATGATGGTCGGCTCGATGGTCGGTCTTGCAGCTGGATTCTTTCTTCAATCCCGCAAGGGCAAGGAACTCACCAAGGATGCGGAGAAGAAGGCGGTGCAATTGCAAGGAAAGATCATGAAAAAGCTCCAAGAAGTGGACACGCTTTCCAAGGAAACGTACACAGAAGTCGTCGATGACGTCTTGGCGTACTACGAAAAGAGCAAGGACATCGCCAAAAAAGAAATCCCAGAAGTCCGCGCTAACCTCATGAAAAAGTGGAAGGCGATCGAGGCTAAGCTGAAGGAATTAGAATAATGAAAGTCCATCGGTTCATAGGCGACTTCGATCTAGCGCCTGAGCAGGTGATAATCGCAGACGCAACACTCGTCCATCGTATGGGGCGGGTTTTGCGGTTGCAGATAGGGGAGCGCATCACGCTCTGCGACGGAAAAGGGCACGAGGCGCACGGCACGATCGAATCAATCGATAAGAAGACGGCCATCATTCACATCGATGAACGATCGGTGAGCGCAACAGAATCGCCAACACGGCTCACGCTCTATCTCGCTCTAGTAAAACGTGACGCCTTTGAGCTAGCCGCGCAAAAAATCACCGAGGTGGGTGTAGCGGAGATCGTGCCTCTCATCACCGACAGAACGATCAAATCAACGCTCAACCTAGAACGCCTCCAAGAAATCGTCCGCGAAGCCGCCGAGCAATCTGGTCGTGGATATGTGCCGGCCGTCCATGAGCCGCGTTCCTTTGAAGTGGCGTGCAAAGAAGCAAAAGAGAGTGGGGGAGAGGTGCGTTTTTTTGATACGGGAGAGGTCGAGGTTCCTACTGACGTCGAAACGACAAAGAAACGTTCTATTTTCATCGGCCCCGAAGGCGGCTGGACGCCCGAAGAGCAGGCTCTTGCGAAGCGTCACGGTTTTGCTATTGTGAGCCTAGGTCCACGTATTTTGCGAGCAGAAACCGCCGCGATCGTCGCGAGCTATCTCTCGCTCATGTAACCCTATGTCCATCATCATCGTTTCCGGTCCGGTTATCATCGAAGGTCGCACGGTGCTTGTAAACAAACACGGCGACACGTCTTTTTGGAAATTCTGTGGTGGTCGCACAGAGGTTTCAGACAAGAGTCTCAAGGAGAGTTGTTTGCGTGAAGTCAAAGAAGAGATGGGAATCGGCCTAGAGTTCCTCTCTGAAGAGCCATATTTTTTCTATACAAAAAAGGATACACCAGAAGGTTCGGTCGATGTTATTCTCGTCCACTATCTCGCAAAAAAAGTTGGGGAGATCGAGCCCGCTGCCGACATTCGTGAATGGACCTGGCTACCCATCGACCGCATCGAAGATGGTGAGCTCGCGCCAAACATCAAGCCAGCGCTGATGCATTTTGGGTTGTTAGCGTAGAAACTATCATCCCCCCCTTTGTCATCCTGAACGAAGTCCGACGTAGTGAAGGATCTCGCAGCCTCATCCGATCGAACCAGATCCCTCCTTCCGTCCAACTCCACTCGGGATGACAAGGAAAAAATCTCCGTAAAAAGCATTCGCACCCGTCCGCCCGAGGTCGTCTTTCGACTCTCGTTGCGTACGGGTGCGTTGTTGTAGAGGGGGTTGTGGGCTCGCGAGGGACGCGAGCCCGGAAGGTGCGGATGTTCAGTGCGCGACTTCGCCGTCGCAGTCGATCGCGCCGCTGGGGCGCGTGCGGCAGCACTGTCGGGAAGTGGCATTGTAGGTGTACTGATCGTCGGTACACCGCGGCGTGCTCGCGATCGGTGCGTGACCGTTGCGCTGCTCGCGCAGCGTGCGACGGTCACGGCGACCGTGATGGGACTCCTCCACCGGGGCGACCGGAGGCTCGGCCGGCGTCTGCGCCGGCGGCTCGGTCTCGGCGACCGGATCGACCGGGGGGTCGATGGTCGGCGTCGGGGTGGGTGCCGGCGTCTCGGAGCGAGCCACGGGGTGAACCGTGTTCGCGTCCGTCGCCTGAACCGCCACGACCGTCGTCGTCGCATCCGACGGGTTGACCACCGTCACGGGCGCGGTGGCCACGAGCCTCGTGTGCGACGGCGCCTGCTTGTGCGGCAGGGCCAGCATCACGAGGGCCACGACGATGAGGGCGACTCCCGTGAGGCCGATGCCCCACTTGTGACGAGCGATGAAGCTCGGCGGGAGGATTGGAGCCTCACCAGACCACGAGGTGGCGGTGGGCTTCCGAGGGAGCTCGATGACCGGCTCCGACGCCGGGGGTCGAGAGACCTTGACCACGTCACCGAACGCCAGCGACGGAGCGGCCGGCTCGGCGGGCGTAGGCAGCTCGTTCCCGATGCTGCCCGGACTTGAAGGCGTGACGGAGGGCGTGGTAGCCCACGACATCTCCGTATGTGTCGTCTTGTACGCCTCGAGCGCGTCCGCGAACGCTCGCGCGCTCGAGGTACGCTCCTCGCGTTCCCAGAGGAGCATGGGGGCCACGATAGCCTCGAGCTCAGGGTTGTCGAGCGGCATCCGATCACCCTTCTTCATGGCGATCATCGTCGCATAGAGAGAAGAATCGTCGAACGGCTCCCGCCCTGTCAGGGCTTCGTAGAAGATGCATCCCAGAGCGAAGACGTCTGACCGACCATCGACCGGCATGCTCTGGAACTGCTCCGGGCTGAGGTAGCCAGGCGTGCCCATGATGCCGGCCTTGGTCTGCGTTCGGGTCGCTTCGTCCGAGTTGAGTACCTTGACGATGCCGAAGTCGAGCACCTTAGCCCAGAGTCCTCGCCGATCGTGGCCGATGAGGATGTTCTCCGGCTTGAGGTCGCGATGGATGATGCCCTTGTCATGGGCCGCTTGCACGGCCGTAGCGACCTGGATCAGGGCCTCAAAGAGGTCCGCCATGGTCAGACCGCCCTTGACCATGAGCGTGCGCAGCTCGACGCCGCGCACGAGCTCCGAACAAAGAAAGTAGACCCCCAGGTCAGGGTCATAGCCGGAGTCGGTGAAGGCGATGACACCTTCGTGGCAGACCGATGAAGCCGCGGTCGCCTCCCGCTGGAAGCGAGCAATGACATCGGCGCGCTCGCTGAGCTCGCTCTTCAGAGTCTTGAGAGCGATCTCGCGGTTGATCCGCGTGTCTACGACGACATAGACCTGCCCCATGCCGCCTTCGGCGAGGGAGCGGATGATTCGGTAGCGACCAGCTACCATGGTCCCCTTGGCGAGGGGGGATGCTTTCGCCGCAGCCTGTTCTTCCATCTGCTTCTCCTAGTTCTCGCAAACAGGTTGAGTTCATGAACAACGGTTCACGTCCTCTTGCCTGGCGTCAGAAAAGTGACGTCAAGCAACATGACATGAGCTGTGGATCTTATGTGGATAGTGTAATCCCACGGTTTTTCCAAGGAAAGAGAGGGGTGCCGGGCACGAGCGTCGCGGAATGCGTGACGTTCGTGCCCGGGAGAGAGCTGTGTGGGGTGGGGTTGGTCAGAAGGTGCCGCCGAGGCCCGCCATCGGCGTGCCATCGGGTCCGAGCGCGAGGCTGGGTCGCACGGTCGGGCTCGGGCGCCCTTCCGTGGTGTGGCCGCCACCGCGCAGCTCGAGCACGACGCCCGCGATGACGGCAGCAGCGCCTACTCCCGTCATGATCCAGCCCGGGGTTTCAAGCCCGGTGAAGGAGTCGGGTCGAGTGGCGTTCGGCGCGTACGCGAGGCATTCGAGCCTGCCGTTGACCGTTTGGCACCGCTGCGAAGCGGGTGCCGCGAGCTGCGCGTTCGCAGTGTCGCGATCGGCGGCCGCGAGGTGGCCGACGGTCCCGAGCGCGATGCCCGTGACCGTGGCCACCGCGCCACCGATCCAGAACGCCCTCGCGAGCGTCCGGTTCGGAGTGATCGGGGTGACGACGGGCGGCGTCGCGATCGCCACGCGGCACGTGCCGGTGGAGCAGATCTGCCCGGACGCGCAGTGGTTGCCGCAGCGTCCGCAGTTGGCGACGTCGGTCTGCGTGTTCGCAGTGCAGACCGGCCCTATCGGCGGAACGATGACGGGTGTCACGACGCGCGGCAGCCGCGCGCGGACGCTATCGATCGTGCGCCGCAACTGGTCGGCAGTGACCTCCGCGGGCATGCGTGCCCCGCGGAGCAGAGCCTCGTATCCCTCGATGGCCTGGGCGAGTTGCCCCAGGTTCTCGAGGCAGTAGGCGAGATTGAATCCCGCCTCCGGGGTGGCGCACCGCGCCTGTGCGACGGTGTACTCCGCCACGCAGACTTGCCACTCGTGCGCCTCGAAGGCGTCGAGTCCGGCTCCGCGGTGCTGCCGAGCGACATTGGCGTCCTCAGGCGAGCACTGCGGTTGAGTCGCCTGCGCGGCGATCTGTGCGACCGAAGGCTCCCGCCGGTCGCGACGCGGTTGGGCAGAGACCTCGCCGGCGACGGCCAGCAGGCTGAAGATCGCGATGCCCATCGCGATCCTCGCCTTTCGAAAACGAGCGTAGAGCATGGCTAGTGCCCCCTTTCTTGAGCCGTGACGAAACCGTTATTCAACCCTACCGCAAGGCGGGGCGGAACGCGATACCTTGGCACATTTTTGACCATTTGTCGAGTAGGGATATCTCCTCTCGGCTTCCTCCGCCTGCTATACTCTCTCCATGGCCTATAAACCCGTTGTTTTGCTTATCGTAGATGGCTTTGGCGTCGCTCCTCCAGCCGAAGGAAATGCTGTTAATGAAGCCAAAATGCCGGTATTCCACCGTCTGGTTGAGTCGTACCCAGCCATGACACTCCAATCTTCCGGCTCAGCGGTTGGGTTAGGTTGGGGGGAGATGGGGAACTCCGAAGTCGGTCACCTCACCATAGGCGCCGGTCGGGTGTTCTATCAGAGCTTGCCACGCATCAATCTCGCTATCGAAAGCGGGGAATTTGGGAGTAATAAGGCCTTTCAAAAAACCATCGAGCACGCACAGAGCCATGAAGGAGCTATTCACCTGGTGGGCCTGGTCTCACCCGGAGGCATCCACTCCTCGCAAGAGCACCTCTACGCACTTCTTGAGACGTGCAAGCGCTCCGGCGTCCAACGTGTCTACGTGCACGCCTTTTTGGATGGACGCGACACCCAATATCGCGCCGGTGTTGGATTCATCGACGAGCTCGAAGCAAAAATGCAAAGCATCGGCGTTGGTGAAATTGCTAGCATCTCCGGTCGCTTCTATGCCATGGACCGCGACAACCGTTGGGAGCGTACACAAAAAGCGTACGAGGCCATCGCTGCTGGTCGTGGAGAAACGAGTGAGAATCCACACGAGGCGATCGAAGCTTCGTACGCGAAAGGCGTATACGACGAGCAATTTGTTCCAACCGTCATCGTAAAAGATGGTCATCCGGTAGGGCTTCTCACGTCCGGCGACGGCGTGATCTTCTTCAACTTCCGCGCCGATCGCATGCGCCAAATCACCAAAGCGTTTTGTTTGCCCACGTTCACAAAGTTCGAACGCAACACCTATTTGGCGCGCATGTTCTACACGACGATGACAGAATATGAAAAAGATCTTCCTGTCGAAGTAGCCTATCCGCCGCACATCATCGAAAACTGTCTCGCACGCACGGTATCCGAAGCCGGGTTACGCCAGTTGCACATCGCCGAAACAGAAAAGTACGCACACATCACCTTCTTCCTGAACGGGATGCGCGAAGAACCGTTTCCTGGAGAAGATCGCGTCATCATCCCGTCGCCACCTGTATCGAGTTACGATCAAGTGCCAGAAATGTCGCTCCCACAGCTCACGGATCGCATCATCAAAGAAGTTGCCGCGGCAAACTACGATCTCATTGCGGCAAACTTCGCGAACCCAGACATGGTCGGCCACACCGGCAACGAAGCGGCCACAGTCACGGCCTGTGAAGCGGTCGACAAGGCCTTCGGACAAATCGTGGAGGCTGTGTTAACGGTTGGTGGAGCCGTCGTGATTACCGCCGATCACGGAAACGCTGAAGAAATAAAAAATCTCGTCACGGGCGAGATGGATAAGGAGCACTCCACAAATCCAGTGCCATGCGTCATCGTCGCCAAAGATCTCGAAGGAATGAAGGCCGCAAACGGAGATGCGATCGGTGGCGATCTGTCATTTACGCCACCAGTCGGGATGCTCGCGGATGTTGCACCAACGGTGTGTAAATTGCTTGGTATCGCCGCAGCAGGGGATATGACGGGACAGTCGTTGGTGTAGGTATGACAAACCAAAAAATCACCGCCAAATTCCTCCACACGCTCGAACCGCTTTACCCCGCAAAAGGCATGGTCGACATGGGGAATCCAGAGGATACGCTCATCGCAACGTTGCTTTCCGCGCGCACAACCGATGTTCAGGTAGTAAAAGTCTACCCAGGATTACGTAAAAAATTCCCAACGCTCGCCGATCTAGCGGCAGCTCGCGTCGAAGATATTGCAAAAGCGATCTCCTCAATTGGTCTCTATCGCAATAAAGCCAAAGCGATAAAAGCGCTCGCGCAGATCCTGATCGAAAAACACAACGGTAAAGTCCCGGCGCGCATGGAGGATCTCGTCGAGCTCCCCGGTGTTGGCCGCAAAACCGCAAGCTGCGTGCTCTGGTACGGCTTCGGTATTCCTGCAATGGCCGTCGACACACACGTCTTTCGCATCGCGCACCGCGCAGGTTGGGCCAAGGGAAAAACCGCCGAACGTGTCGAGCAAGAGTTGATGAAGATCGTGCCCCAACCACTCTGGGGAACGCTCAACCGCCTCTTCGTCCAATTTGGCCGCGACGTCTGCAAGCCTATCACGCCAGAATGTTGGCGCTGCCCCGTACGAGAGATGTGCGCGTATAAGAAAAAGACGATAAGATAAGTCGTATGTCCTTCGAACTCACCCTCATGCACGAGGTGCAATCCCTTTTCCTCGACGTGTCGTGGGCAAGAGCGCTTGTGGCGTTCTGTGCGCGGTGGCTGATTTTTGTGTTGCCGCTATGCGGGTTAATCGCCTGGCGCTACAAGCAAGTGCGTCGTCATGCATTGGTCGAGATGATCTGGTCCGTTCTGCTCGTGGCACTCATCGCGTTCGCGGGGGAGTGGATCATCGCTCGTCCGAGACCATTCATTACGGATCCTTCACTCGCCGTCCTCGTGCCACCTCCGCAGACCATGAGTTTTCCTTCGGCGCATGCCTCGATCGCATACGCCCTAGCCTTTGTGCTCTTTGGATGGAATCGTCCACTCGGCATCGTCGCGCTGCTCATCGCTGATCTTGTGGTCATGGGTCGCGTGGCAAGCGGCGTACACTATCCAACGGATGTGCTCGCGGGCCTCGTCGTTGGTCTTCTTGCGTTCACGGCGGTGCGCCTTGGTCATCGTTGGGTAAGAAAGGCATAATGCACACCTATGTCCCGCGCTCTTTCTTTTGTATCAACGCTTGTCGCTCTTTGGTGTATCTGGATGATGGGATCGTGGTTCTTCGCGAGCTTCATAGGCCGCGTGGAGGCTGGTCCAGCGATCGTGATACGCATCGATCACCCTCTCTCTTCGCAGGAAACAGCGGAGACACTTCAATCAGCAGGTGTCTTAAGCAGTACTCGTGGATATCGCGCCTACGTATTTTTGGCACGTACAAATGGGGCGAAGACGGGGAGTTATGAAATGCGGCCAGGAACATCGTATCGTGACATCGCGCACCTCCTCGCGCGCGGACCAGAGCGTATTGAGCAAGAGGTTCGTGTCATCGAGGGCTGGGATATTCGTGACGAAGGCGATCAACTCGCTAACTGGAATCCTACGTGGAAAGAAGCGTTTCTTGCGTTAGCAGGCCAATCGGTCAACGCAAAACCATTCGATCCAAAATGGCGCGCGGAGTTCGCGTTTCTTCGCAATCTCCCGAACGCACGTTCGCTCGATGGCTATCTCTTCCCCGATACGTATCGCGTCTGGCAAGACGAAATGCCGGAGAATCTCATCCGTAAACAGTTGCAAACGTTCGATCAAAAAATCTACCAACCCTTCAAAGACGCCACGATCCCAGATCCACTCATAAACTTCGACCAGGTAATCACGCTCGCCTCCATCGTCGAGAAGGAGGTGCCATCAGCGGCAGACCGAAAAATGGTAGCCGGTATTTTTCTTCGCCGCCTCAGTCTGGGCATGGCTTTGCAGAGCGATGCCACGCTTACGTATCTCACGAACTCCAAGCGTGATCGCGCAAGCCAGGATGATCTCGCTCTCACGAACCAGTACAACTCCTACAAGCATGTAGGTCTACCACCAAGCCCCATCTCGCAACCAGCGCTCTCTGCGATTGAGGCCGTGCTCCACCCAGCGCAAACAAAAAACCTCTATTTCCTCACGGATAAACAGGGGAAGGTGCTCTATGCCAGCACATTCGAGGAGCATGTGAGAAACAGACAAAAGGCGGGCTACTAGGTGTATTTTGTGGTCCCGCATCCGCGTGTTACCCTCAGCCCATGTCTGTCTTCGTCCTCCAAAATCAACCGAACGCCGCGCATCGCAAGATCGACTACGCGAAAGAATTGAATCAAGAGCAGCTCGACGTTGTCCTTGGTGGCGATGGTCCGTGTTTAGTGTTGGCTGGTGCCGGCTCGGGTAAGACGCGCACGCTCACATATCGTGTGGCCTATCTCCTTGAACAAGGAGTGGATCCATCATCAATCCTGTTATTGACCTTCACAAACAAAGCAGCGCGCGAAATGCGTAGCCGCGTTGAGTCTCTTTTGGGTACAGACGCACGCGGTATTTGGGGTGGCACGTTTCACTCCATCTCTAATCGTATTTTGCGTGCGTTTGCAGAAGTCGTTGGACACACCTCAAGTTTTTCTATTCTCGATCAAGAAGATGCGCGCGATCTCATCAAAGCAATCCTCAAAGATCTGAAGATCGACACGAAGGCTCGTCGGTTTCCATCTGCTGCCGTGGTGCAAGACATCATCTCCTACGCACGCAACGTGCAGCGCCCCTTTGCGGACGTGGTCGGTTGGAAGCACCCAAACTTTGTTGGCTTCGTCCCAGAGATAGAAAAGATCGCCGTGCAATATCAAGATCGCAAAAGACGAGCAAATGCGATGGACTTTGATGATCTCCTCACGCATCTCGCCTTCCTCCTCGAAGATCCAATCCACGGCCAACATATCGCCGGGCCCTTCAAATACGTCCTCGTCGATGAGTTCCAGGACACAAACGCCATCCAAGCCCGCATCGTCCGAGGCTTTGCCAAGGCACATAAAAACGTCCTCGTCGTTGGTGATGATGCGCAATCCATCTACGCCTTCCGTGGCGCAGATGTAAAAAACATCCTCTCGTTTCCACGCGAATGGCCGGATACAAAAGTCTTTAAGCTCCTCACGAACTACCGCTCCACGCCACAAATCCTCGAAGTCGCCAACGCCTCCCTCGAGCACAATATCGATCAGTTTCAAAAAGACTTGATCGCCGTGCACAAAGGAGGGGACAAGCCCAAGCTCATTCCGGCCGCCTCGGCTTCGCAAGAAGCGCAGTACGTCGCCGAACAAATCCTCGCGCTTCGTCATGAAGGCACGGCGCTGCGCAACATGGCAGTGCTCTTTCGTTCGAGTGCGCACTCACAAGCGCTGGAATTTGAGCTCATGCGTCGTGATATTCCGTACGAATATCGTGGCGGACAAAAATTCTTCGAACGTGCTCATATCAAGGACGTCATCTGTTTTTTGCGCGTCGCCTACAATCCGCAGGACGAAGTCGCATGGATGCGCGTCTTGGGTTTGCAAACAGGGATCGGCGAAGCGTCCGCCTCTGCGATCGCCTCACAAGCAAAAGTCACCACCGAATTTGGAAACATCCTGCTACCATCCTCGGCGCTCAATGTCCCAAAACGCGCCCAAGATGGGTGGCGCGAGTTTCAAGTCATTGCTCGCGACATGGTGGAGAGTGGCAAGACGCCTGCGCACATGATCCGCGCCGTCACCAAATCCAACTATCGTGATTATCTCGAACGCGAATACCCGAACTGGCGTGAACGATTGGAAGATTTGGAGCAGCTCGCATTGTTCGCGGAAACCTACCAAGAAGTCGGCCCATTCCTCAACGACATCGCCCTCTACGATGATGTGGTTGCTGGTCGCGATGGGGGAAAGAGTAATTCGTCGAGCGACGAAGAACGCATGGTGCTTTCAACGATCCACCAAGCCAAGGGTCTCGAATGGGACACGGTCTTCATCCTGCATCTTGCCGAAGGCTCGTTCCCATCGCGACGCGCACTCGCCGAGGATGGGATGGAAGAAGAGCGCCGTCTCTTCTATGTCGCCGTCACACGTGCCCGCAAGCACCTCTTCCTCACGTATCCGATGACGAGCGGCTACGACACGCTCCAATTCAACCAACCAAGCACCTTCGTCGAAGAAGTCCCTGCGCGTCTATTTGATCGTGTGGAACTTCGCGAAGCGGGGAGTGGCTATCACTCCGTTTCCGTAAAACGCGCTTCTGGATCAAAGACCGTCTGGTCAGACGACGCCGCTCCATGGACGGATGAGGAGGCGGTCATCGAAGTTGATCAAATCGGCGAAAAAAAGCCTCAACCACCACGTTCTTTCTTGCGAGACGTCTAGGAACTGTAACAAAAACAGGGGAAAGAACGTCTTATCTGGTGTCTGCGAGGGGGTTCGTGTCTCCTCGCACATCTTTTTATGACGCCCTACTCCAAACAAATCATCTCGGTCTACTGGCAGCACGTTCGCCCATACAAGTGGCGCGTCTTGTCGATCTTTCTCATGGTCGGCATCAACATGGTGCTCTGGACCGTCTACCCGCTTTACTACAAAGATCTCTTTGATGGGCTTGTCGCGATGTCCAAAACAGGTGTCTATGACTGGTCATTTATCCAGCGCATTTTTGCCATCGTCTTTGGTATATACGGAGTGATGTGGGTCTTCTGGCGCATCACGGGCTTAATGGCGAGCATCGTGCAGCCACAGATCGCCGCCGATCTACAGAACACGGTCTTCAAAAACGTCCTCAACCATTCCTACCGATTCTTTACCGAGGAACCGTCTGGGTCTCTCGTGAAAAAAGCCTCTCGTTTCGTAGACGCCTTCAACAACATGGCGGAGCCGATCTTGTGGCGCTTGTTTCCAATCGTCATCACACTCGTCACGATGTTTGTCGTTTTTTGGCGCATCGAATGGGCGCTAGGCGCGATGTTATTCGTCGGTGTAGCTATCTTTATGCTTGCGGACATCGGGGTCTCGCATCTCAAACTTCCACTCGACGAGCGTCGTTCAGAAATGGATTCAAAAGCAAGCGGCTTGCTCACGGATGGATTAACAAACGCAGTAAACATAAAGCTGTTCGTGAGTGCTGAGCGTGAACGAGCAGGCTACAAAACTCTGACCGAGCAACAGCGTGAAGCGCAAACCAAGAGCTGGCGCATGCATGAGGTGAGTCTCTCCCTGCAAACATTCCTCATGACGGTGATCGAATTTGTAATTATGGCATGGGGTGTTCATCGTTTTATGCAGGGCCAGATGACCATCGGAAACCTTGCGATCCTACAAACCTATCTCATCTTCCTCTTCAACCAGGTCTGGGACTTCGGTCGCTTGGTTCGCACCGTCTATGAACAGATGGCTAACGCCAAAGAGATGATCCAGATCATGAATCGATCCATCGAGGTTCAAGATGCTGCGAAGGCGAAAAAGTTAAAAGTCACCGCAGGAGAAATTGATTTCGAGAACGTGGGTTTTTCCTACGTCTCCGAACGCGGCATCCTCAACAAATTCTCGCTTAAGATTAAACCCGGCGAAAAGATCGCGCTCGTCGGATCGTCCGGCGCTGGCAAGTCCACCGTCACAAAGCTTCTCCTTCGCTTCTTCAACATCGGTGAAGGAAAGATTTCTGTTGATGGGCAGGATATCTCCAAAGTCACGCAGGATAGCTTGCGATCAAGTATCGCGCTCGTCCCACAAGATCCTCTCCTCTTCCACCGTACACTCAAGGAAAACATTCGCTACGGCAAACCAGATGCGAGCGACGAAGAAGTGTTTGCGGCCGCCAAACAAGCGCATTGCCACGAGTTCATCTCGGCTTTACCTGATGGCTACGAATCGCTGGTAGGGGAGCGTGGCGTCAAGCTTTCCGGTGGTGAACGTCAGCGTGTAGCGGTTGCGCGCGCCATTCTCATGAACGCACCGATCCTTATCCTCGACGAAGCTACCTCGAGCCTCGATTCCGAATCCGAAGCGTTGATTCAAGATGCGCTCAAAAAGCTGATGAAGGGAAAAACGGTTATCGCGATCGCACATCGTTTGTCGACCATCATGCAAATGGATCGCATCATCGT
>CAZLPD010000022.1:11581-18031 GCA_964561355.1 uncultured Gammaproteobacteria bacterium | reverse complement strand
TATTGAGGCAACAGGCGCTCGACAACTTTTTTGATTCGCGATACACTCGAACAGAAATAGAACGAATCGTATGCAAGATAAAATCGTCATTCGCGGGGCACGTGAGCATAACCTCAAAAACATCTCACTCGAGCTTCCTCGCAACAAAATGGTCGTCTTTACGGGGTTGTCGGGGTCCGGCAAGTCTTCTTTGGCGTTTGATACCATCTTTGCTGAGGGGCAACGTCGCTATGTGGAATCTTTGTCGTCCTATGCGCGCCAGTTTTTGGGGCAGATGGATAAGCCTGATGTGGATGAAATTGAGGGGCTTTCGCCGGCGATTTCGATTGATCAAAAGGCGCACTCGGCCAACCCACGTTCAACCGTGGCCACCATCACGGAAGTCTATGATTATTTGCGTGTGTTGTATGCACGCGTTGGTAAGCCACATTGTCCGGTATGCAACAAGCCGATTCGCAAGATGACGATTGACGAGATGGTGGATACGGCGATCAAGCATACGCAAGCGATTCACGAGGGCGAGGGGGACTTTTCGGCTAAAAGCAAGGAGTCAAAATCCAAGACAAAGACGATCGCGCAGAAGGATCAGCTGATTGTGCTTGCGCCTGTTGTGCGTGGACGAAAGGGCGAATATCACCAGTTGTTGCAAGACTTCTATGAGGCTGGGTTTTTGGAAGTGCGCGTAGACGGCAAACTACACAGTCTGCGGACGCAGGTGCCGATGGCGCGATATGCCCAGCATACGATTGAGTTGGTCGTCGACCGCGTGCCAATTGGGTGGCCGCTTGAGGGGAATAAGTCTCTGCGTTCTCGTTTGGCAGAAGCTATTGAGGTAGCGCTTGATCGTGCAGCTGAGACCGTCAACATTGTATTCGACGATGGGAGTGAACGCATGATGTCGGCGCGTTTTTCGTGTCCTGACGATGGATTTGCGTTTCCGGATATCGAGCCCCGTCTTTTTTCCTTCAACTCGCCTTATGGTGCGTGTCAGGCGTGTAACGGACTTGGGGTCAAGACGATTTTTTCGGATGAGATCTGTGAGACATGTCACGGGAAGCGTTTGCGCACGGAGGCATTGCACGTAATGATGAACGAAAAGAACATTGTTGATGTGTCGTCGTTACCGATCAGCGAAGCGGCAGATTTTTTCATTGGACTTACGCTGGATGAAACGGAGACAACGATTGCGGCACCTATTTTGCGCGAGATTATCGGACGTCTCTCCTTTCTACTTGATGTTGGTCTTGAATATCTTACTCTTAATCGTACGGCTGGTACGTTGTCTGGTGGAGAGGCGCAACGTATTCGTTTAGCTTCGCAAATTGGATCACGTTTAGTTGGCACGTTGTATATTTTGGATGAACCTACCATCGGTCTTCATCAGCGCGACAATGCTCGTTTGGTGCAGACGCTGCATAAGCTCCGCGATCTTGGGAATACGATCATTGTGGTTGAACATGATGAAGATACGATTGCTGCTTCGGATTACCTTGTAGATATTGGTCCTGGGGCCGGTGTTCATGGTGGGCATGTGGTGGCGGCTGGGCCGATGCCGGGGATTTTGAAGGATGAAAAGAGTTTGACGTGTGCCTATCTACGAGGTGATAAACAGATCCCGTATCCCGCTAAGCGTCGTCCGGAGGCGAAGGAATGTCTGACGGTTGTGAAGGCAAAGGAAAATAATTTGCGTAGCGTGACGGTGAATATTCCGCTTCGTCGTTTTGTGTGTGTGACAGGCGTATCCGGCTCCGGTAAGTCCACGCTCATGATTGATGTGTTGTATCGATCATTGGCGCAGAAGTTGAACGGATCGATGGCAAAGCCTGGCGCACACGAGGCGGTGGAGGGGATTGATTGGCTTGATAAGGTTGTAGATGTCGATCAGTCGGCTATCGGACGAACGCCGCGATCGAATCCGGCGACGTACACGGGAATTTGGGATCATGTCCGCGAACTCTTTTCGCTTACAAGCGAGGCGCGTGCGCGTGGATACAAGGTTGGTCGATTCTCCTTCAACGTGCCCGGTGGACGATGCGAGCACTGTGAAGGAAATGGTCAGCTCGCTATTGAGATGCACTTCTTGCCGACGGTGTACGTGCCTTGTGATGTGTGTAAAGGACGTCGATTTAACCGTGAGACGCTGGAGGTGAAGTATCGTGAGAAGAATATTGCGGATGTGCTTGAGATGACGGTGGAAGAAGCGAATGTATTCTTCCGCGATCTTCCGGTTATCCACGATAAAACCAAGATTCTTGAGGAAGTTGGTCTTGGATATATTCGCCTTGGTCAATCCGCAACGACGTTGTCTGGTGGAGAGGCGCAGCGTGTGAAGCTTGCGACGGAGCTTGCGCGTCGTGATACGGGCCGGACGTTCTACCTTCTTGATGAGCCAACAACGGGGCTGCATTTTGATGATATTCGTAGACTTATGGACGTCCTTCATCGTCTTGTGGCGCGTGGAAATACGGTCGTTGTTATCGAGCACAACCTCGATGTGATCAAGAATGCTGATTGGATCATCGATATGGGGCCTGAAGGTGGTGACAAGGGCGGCACCGTTGTTGCGCAAGGGACGCCAGAAGATGTCGCGAAGAGCCCGAGAAGCTATACTGGAAAATATTTGAAGGAAGCGTTGAAGAGGGGGAAGGGTGGGAGAGATTAGATTTTCTTCCTCGCCGAAGGAGGGGAGCCCCGATTGAACCACGACTTATGAAAAAGCCACTCATTATCCTATTAAGCCTTCTCCTGCTCCTTGTCCTGGGCTACCTATATTTTATTTGGGGTAAGTTACCTGGGCAATATGATCCAACGCGGTTGGATGGAAAAGGTATTGCTTCTGGCGATCGGTTTGTGTGCGGGGGATATTTTAAGAGCCCGATGTTGATTGAGTGCGATGGATGGAAGTTTTTCCACGATTCTACGAGGCTTTACGCTTTTATCGCTGTCTATCTGCCTTTGCTAATGATCGCGGGTCTATTTGCCGCACCATTCTTGCTGCTCTTTGACCGTCATCTCTGGCCTGCGGGTATTTTTGTATGGGTTGTTCTTTTAAATATTGCGTATCTATTTTATCGTAGGTATAAACGAAAACATTCTCCCGAGCCTTCTGTTCATGATCCCTCCTCACATAAACATAAAGCATAAAAAACTCCCTGACACCCCGGGTGTGTACCTCATGAAGGATGCGGCGGGGACGGTTTTGTATGTGGGGAAGGCGACGAGCTTGAAGCGACGGGTGCGGCAGCATTTTGAACGACCTCACAACAATCTCATCGAGGAGATGACGCGGTTGGTGCAGGAGATTGATTATATTGAGAAGCCTACGGCGCTTGAGGCGTTGATTCTTGAGGCGAATCTCATCAAGTTGTATTGGCCGAAGTACAACACGGATCAAAAGGATGATAAAACGTTTTTGTACCTTGCGATTACGGATGAACGTTATCCTCGGCCTTTATTGGTACGAGGGAATCAGCTAGGCGAAGGCCGCGCGATTATTGGAGACGTTACGAAACTTGTTCGCGTTGGTAAGAGTGCGAGTCAGGGAGGTGTTGTATCCGTGAGCGAGGGGAGGAAGGCTACGGGGCTTCGGTATACGCATTTGTTTGGGCCTTATACGTCTGCGCATTCGCTCCGTGTTGCGCTAGAGCTGATTCGTAAGAGCATTCCTTGGTCTACGTGCGTGCCTGGGCAAAAGCGGGCGTGTTTTTATGTGCATCTTCATCAGTGTCCCGGTGTGTGCGTTGAGGCGATCACGGCGGTTGAATATCGTAAGATTACTCGAGATCTCGTTCGCTTCTTTGAAGGGAAGAAGGACATGATTGTGAAGGCATATCGACGTCAGATGTTGCGTGCGGCTCGCGAGAAGCAGTTTGAAGAGGCGGCGTTGTGGCGCAATCGCGTGCATGCGCTTGAACATATTCAGGATGTAGCGATGCTTGCGAGAGACGAGGAGATCATCGAGCCTCTTCGCGGCAAGACTGATTCAGTATCTGATGTTTCTGATAAGCAGATCTTTTCTCGTATTGAGGGATACGATATCTCTCATGTGTCTGGTTCGGCGACGGTTGCTTCGATGGTGGTGTTTGAGCGGGGTGCGCCGAGCAAGGGTGAATACCGCAAGTTCAAGATTAACGATGTGGAAGGCGCGAACGATGTGGCTTCGATGCAAGAAGTGTTGCGGCGACGATTCCATCATGCAGAGTGGAGAAAGCCGGATCTTCTTTTGATTGATGGGGGAGCGCCGCAGGTTCACGCGGTCGAGCAGGTTGTTCATGGAGAGCTGGGGTTGTCTATCCCGATTGTTGGGATTGCGAAGGGGCCTGAACGCAAACGGAATGATCTTATTTTTACGACAGCGGATCGAACGCTTGCGGAAGCGTGTCAACGGCATCACCTGGTTCTTGAGCAAGTTCGTGATGAAGCACATCGATTCGCGATTACGTTTCATCGAACGTTGCGCTCGAAGCGGTTTTTGGGTCGATAATGGCATTGTTTGCTGATGAATAGAGGAGCCTCGTGCAAAAACCACGAGGTTTTTTTGGCCTTCCTCCGTTTTTAGGGTGCGGTTATCCACAATCTGCCTTGTTTTAGTGGTCTAAGTGGCATAGAATGGGATCACGTGGCATAAAGTGGCATATGTTCCTCGGCGAATATCATCACACCGTCGACGAAAAAGGGCGGCTGGCCATGCCGTCTAAGTTTCGCGCCGCATTGGCGGAAGGTGTCGTGGTTACGCGAGGGCTCGATCGTAGCTTGTTCGTCTATCCAAAGACGGAATGGGATGCGCTCGCTGCCAAATTAGCTGCGTTGCCGCTTGGTCAGGCCGATACTCGTGCGTTTGCGCGCCTTATGCTCGCGGGTGCCATGGAGGTCGAGCTTGATAAGTCCGGGCGCGTTCATGTGCCGGAGTATCTGCGGAGTTACGCAGGTCTTTCCAAGGATGTGGTGATTGCCGGCCTCTACAATCGTTTAGAGGTCTGGGATGAAGCCACCTGGAAGACCTACGCCGCCGAGACAGAGGCGCAAGGAAACGCGATCGCTGAACGTTTGGGAGGATTAGGGATCTAACTATGAAGGCATCTGTCCATACCGCTGTCATGCTCGAGGAATCCATGCTTGTCCTCGACGTGCAGCCTGGACGTGTTTACGTAGACGGAACCTTAGGGGGAGCTACGCACACGCGTACGCTTCTCGATCGATCCGCTCCAGATGGGAAGGTGATCTCTTTCGACGTTGATCCGGTGGCGCTTACGCGCGCGGGCAAGACGTTGAAGGCATACGGCAAGCGGTGGCAGGGGATCGAAGAGAACTTTCGTCACATGGCGGAGGCCCTTCGTTCCAACAACATTGAGAAGGTGGATGGTGTCCTTCTTGATCTCGGTCTTTCTTCGGACGAGCTTGTCGATCCTGAAAAGGGGATTTCCTTCCAGATCGATGGTCCGCTCGATATGCGTCTTGGGGCGCGTGCCAATGATGACGGGCTTACGGCTGACGTTATCTTGAACACGTGGCTAAAGGGGGAGATTCGTCAGATGTTGTTTGTCTTCGGGGAGGAACGGTTTGCCGGAAAGATCGCCGAGGCTATTTGCAAGGCGCGCGAGGACCATCGCATCACGCGTACGCTCGACCTCGTCGACATCATCCGCAGCGCGGTGCCGGCTGGATACGAAAAAGGTCGTATTCATCCCGCTACACGCACGTTCCAAGCCTTACGCATTGCCGTGAACGACGAGGTGCAGGCCCTAAAGCAGGCGATTGATGAAGCTCACGAGGTATTAGCTCCTGGTGGTCGGCTCGCGATCATCACGTTTCACTCCATCGAAGATCGTATCGTAAAGCTCGCGTTTCAGGATGCTCGTTGGGACGCTATGCAAAAAAGGCCACTGGTCGCGACAGAGGAGGAGCTTGCTCACAATCCTCGCGCGCGAAGTGCCAAGCTTCGTTCCGCCATCAAGCAGGTTATTTGATCATTACTATGTCTCGCGCCTTCGCTATCTCTCTCAAACGTCCCCATGAGCGCCTCGGGTTGCCGATGCCGATGGTGCGGCGTCTTGCGGGTGTCGATCGTGGTACGTGGATGGCCGTGGTCATTGGTTCTATGATCGCTTGCGTCGGCGTCTACATCTATCAAGTGAACGCTTCTGCGGGGAAGAGCTTCGAGCTTCGTCAGCTTGAGCGCCAGGTCGATCGTCTTCAGGACACGGTCAGCTCTCTCGACTACAAAGTCACGGAATTGCAATCCATCCATACACTCCAGGGGCAGATTGCGGGGATGGGGTACGTTCCCCTCACACATGTTCGTTATTTGGACGGGCAGGTTGGTCAGGTCGCTGTTCGTAAATAGGTAAGAACGTTCGCGCTGGGGACTTTTGTAAAAGAGTCTTGAGCACGGACGTTCTGATGACACCTTTTGTCTCCATTGGCGTGGTTAGATAAGAGGTGTTTTTGTGT